>CAZEWD010000055.1:0-13994 GCA_964515725.1 uncultured Binatia bacterium (SeqCode) | reverse complement strand
AGCGGTTCGAACGGATCGACCAGTTCGCGCTTGCCGCGGCACGACAGGCTCTAAAGAACAGTGGTATCGATTCCGCAATGCTCGAATCGGATCGGGCCGGCGTCATCATCGGTACGACACTGGGCGGAATGGAAGCCGGTGAAGACTGGATGCGTGGACGGATCGCCGCGCAGCCGTTCATCACGCAACGCCTGTGGAGCCATCCCTACTACGCCACGGCCACGAATCTGGCGCGTCGTCTGGGGATGCGCGGGCCGGTGATCAGCCCGTCGATCGCCTGTGCTTCCGGTACCCATGCCGTTGGTATGGCAATGGAATTGATCCGTGCCGGGCATGGGGATCTGTTCGTCGCCGGTGGAGCGGAATCTCTCTGCCGGTTCGTCGTCGCCGGTTTCAACTGTTTGCGCGCTACCACAGGCGACACGGTTCGTCCGTTCGATGTGCGGCGCTCGGGTTTACTTCTCGGTGAAGGCGCGGCCTTGTTGGTCGTGGAGTCGCTCGAACATGCACGACGCCGTGGCGCACCGGCGCTGGCCGAGGTGCTTGGAACCGGCCTGTCCGGAGATGCAACGCACATGACGGCACCGGCTCGTGACGGAGCGGGCGCCATACGAGCGATGCGTATGGCGCTGGCTGATGCCGGACGGCGACCTGACGAGGTGGATTTCGTCAGCGCCCACGGCACGGGAACCGTCTACAACGACGCCATGGAAATGGTGGCCATTGCGAGTGTCCTCGAGAAGAAGACACCTGGAGTCCCTGTAAACTCGATCAAGGGGAGTATCGGTCACAGCCTGGCGGCGGCAGGCGCCTTCGAGGCCATCCTGTGTGTGGAAATTCTGCGCCACGGAAAGATACCGCCCACGGCGAACTGCGAACAACTCGATCCAGCCTGCCGCCTCGATATCGTGCGCGGCCGGACAAGAGCGCAACTCGTGCGAATTGCTCTGTCCACTTCGTCCGCCTTTGCCGGCGCCAATGCGGCGATCGTACTCGGAAGTGTATGAGCAACGACCGGGCTCTCCGCCACTACCCGATCCAACACCCTTACTTGAAATCTTCCGTAAAGAGCACCTGCTGCACGTAAACAAAACGCGGCGTTAGAGGCGGCAGGTTGGCAACGTCGTTGAAAAATGGATCGAAGTTGAAGTCGCGGTTCGGGGGATTGTAGATGTTGCACGCGTTTCCCGTGCCACACCATGGGCCATCGACGTGCGCAGGGGTACCGAGGCTGACGAACGAACCCCAATACGTGAGGGTCTTTCCGCTCCAATTCTCGTGGAACCGCGGGTAGTTCTCGAGGCCACCGTTGTAGGAACTTCCCTGGGTATCGTCGACACCCGCCACGAAGCCGGCGTTGATCCAGGTCGAGGCGGCATTGCGGGAGCCCGATGAAAGCCCCAGATTGCTCTGGCAGTCGTTCATACAACCGGCGTTGGTAAAGTAGGCGTTGGACAAAACATTGATGGAATCTGCCATGAACGCCGCCGGCTGCTTCGGAAGATTGCTCGAAGGAGCGGCGGGGTTACCGTAGGGCGCTGCCGCACGGTTGCCCTGGTTGAAGTCACCCTGAACATACAGTGCTTGATCAGAGACGATGGTCAATCCGGTGGGATCGTTGCTCGAATTCGGAGTGACGGGAAACCAGAGGTTCTGGGAACCGAAGACCCGTACTCCATAATTGTTGGCGCTGGCTGCCGATTGGGGGCCCGTGACGGAGAGATAGAGGATCAAGCCGCCGTCTGTGGTGTCGCCATTGTCGAAGAGCCTGCTGCCGACCGGCTGAGACCGGTTCCATTGCAAAAGGTCGGCAACATTGACGTTGAGCAAATAGATCCATCTCCCTTCGCGCCAGTTGTAAAAGCCGCCGCGCCGGTAGTCGAGATCGCCGGACATACCCGGCTTTCCGGAAAACGCTCCCGTTCCCGTAAAAGTGTTGCTCCCGTACGTACGATCGAACGGACTGGCATTGATTGCCTGGCCCGCCGTGTTGCAGGCGCCGGTGCCAGCGGGACAGCCGATGTAGCGATTGGTCGAATAGCTGCCCGGATTCGACGGATTGGCCTGCGGGTAACAGGACGGATTGGTACTGTCACAGGCCGGGTTGGTATCGCTGCATGTGCATTTGGCCGCATTCTTTATCCCGAGTGTGAAGTTCGTCACCGGCGTGTCCGTGTAGAAAACCGGCCGAGTGCCGGCCAACGTGCCCGTCATCGAACTGGGCGCGCCATTGGCGTATTTCCCGGTTGCTGGATTCGGACCCAGCATGAATGTCTGCAACAGTGACGTCGCGACCGCATCGACACTTCCGCTGACATTCTGGACCTGGATGGCCGCAGGTAGAACCGGACCGCCGGGAAGTTGCCCCGGTGTGTTCAAGTCGAGAACGATACGCAAATCGGCGCGCGTCCAGTAAATCCCGCTACGGCCGATGATGTCCGGTTGCGGGATATTGATGCTCTCGATGTTCGAGACGATGCTGCCTTTCCAGGCAGCAAGCGACGAGGGAGGGACCACGCTCGATCCGCCGCCCGAGCAGGGCATGACCCGCGGGTCCAGATCACCAAACGGCGCAACGACATCCTGGAGCATGTCGATACTGACCGTACCGAGACAGGCAGAGGTGTTTTTGCGGCCACGGTAGATGTTACCTTTTGCCGTCACCTGTACGGTGTTGATCCCGGCCGCCGGGTCATCGATGACACTCAGGGTACGGCCCGATTCGGCATTGAGATAAAGATTCCCGTTCGTATGGATCCGGCCGCGCAGCGTCATATCCGCGCCCGGAAGGATCTCGAGATCACGCCCGTAGAACGCAACAAACTGGAACAGGGGGATATTACCCACCAGAAACTCGGCACCGACACTGGCCTCTTCATCGGTGTTGGCCTGGTTGATGGCCTTCGAACTCACGGTGTAGCCGTATTCGAGCGAATTCAGTCCGGCAAAGAGTTGACCCGCCGGAATGGTGATGTTGTGTGGGTTGCCCGGCTTTTCGGAGAGTTGGTAGGTGACGGTTCGCGTGCCAAGGTTCGTGGTTCGCGGCGAAAAATCGCTGCCACTGGGCACCAGGTAATCGAGGAACTTGGTCTTGAACTCGCCCATTCCCTGGCTCAGGCCCGATTCCGCGGCGTAGAATCCGGTCACCGACTGGCCGTAGGCGCCTCGAAGTTGTGTGTCCATCCTGACCTTGGTTGCCATGGCCACGGCAAGCGCAGTGACAAATAGAAGAGTCAGGATGACCCCGATCAGAACAATGCCCCTGTTATCGGACATTCGGCAACGCATGGCACCCCTCTATTGCGGCAGCAGGTTGCGCGGCTTGACCGCCGCTTCGATGACCCGCTCGAGATACTGGCCGTTCATCATCTTCTTGTCGGAGCGGGCCGAAACGGAAACATACACCTGCTCCACCAGTCGCCATTCATCCTCGTTGGCCGGCAGATCAACCACATCGCAAGGTGGGCAATTGCGACGCAACTGGTACTGGAAATTCAACTTCTGCATACCAACAGCGAATGATTGTGCCGGATTGCCGTTGACCTGCTGCATCAACTGTGGCGTGCCGTCCGAGGATCGGTTCATCAGAAAATAGTGGCGGTCATCGACGGCATACACTCCGCTACCCGCCGGATAGGTATTATTGAATACGATACTCCGCCCGAGTGTTTTTGCGCCCGAACTGATGCTCGTGATCGTGAAGAATTCCCCGACTCCCGAAACGCTTCGAATGTAGGCCCACATTCCGGGCGCGAAACCGTTGATATCGTCGACCGCAACCGTGGTCCCCGACTTTGGCGTGTTCCCGGTTGTCGCTGCACGCACACACGACATGTCGGCGCGTACCAGGCCGGTCCGGGTCCAGATATGATCCAAATCTCCGGAGTTCGTGCCGTCGAGCGCGACGAAATCGCCTGTCACGGGAAGACAGGCGCCACTGAGACGGATATCCCGCACCAGGGTATCGATGGCAGCGCGCGCATTGACGTTTGCCTCTGTCGCGCGCGACTGGTTCTGCATGAAGGTCTTCGATGATTGCATGAAACCCGTGGTCGCCGCGATGACGATCGCCATCATGGCGACCGCCATAAGCAACTCGACCAGGGTGAACCCACGCTGATCAGCGACGTACTTGTGTGTACACGGTCGAAACCGAGACATTGCGATCTCCGCTGTTGTCGGCCCAGTCCACCCTCACGACCACCTTCTTCATGTTTGTCGACGGAACATTGGTGGTGACGTTGGTGTTGATCGTGAACGTCTTGTTGCCGATGGTTTTCGAAGCGCTCCGGTTGGTCATCGCATCGTAATCCAGAGCACGGACCGCCTCGAGTTCATTCTCGGCAAGCGTGTAGGCCTGTGTCATCAGCACATTGCTCGCCGCCTGGCGAGTCTGCTGGACGAGAAATGGCCCAATCGCTGCGATCGTCAGGCCGAACAGCATCAGAGACACGAGAGTCTCGACCATCGTGAGTCCATCGGCCTGCCGGAGGTGGCGAGACCATCGTCCCTGCGGCGTTTTCCCCCCGGCCTCGTCTCGCACACGCCAGCACATTGTCGCAGTGGAACGTACGCGCTCAGTTCTCGACATAAGCCTGTCCCGATGGCCAAATGGTCACGAGGTGCGACGAGTAATTGGGGTTCCCAAAAATCGCGTTCAGGGGATAGATATTGTTTGGGTTTGCGTAGGCCACCTGCATGCCACGCGTATTGAAGCGCAGGTGGTTTCCCTGATCTGTCTGCAGATTGAGCGTCGTACCGGCCGGCAGCGTTACGTCTCGTAACGTCTTGTCATGAATCCAGCTACTCCCCGATAGTTTCATGCTCCGGACCTGATATCGCGTCGACGACACCGGGTGGACACAGATCTGGACGCCTGAAACGATGGCCTTCGAACGCGCGAATCGCACGTCGGCAACGAACTGATCGATTGCCGCATTCGATCGCAAACTACGTGCATTGAGGTATGGCATCGCTGCACCGAGCAAAAGCCCCAGAATTCCGATGGTTGTCACCAACTCGACGAGCGTGAATCCTCGGTCGGATTGCAGGTGTCTCGACATTTCGAATCTCCCTCGGAAGCAAGTCGTGCGCCACAATATCCGGGAACGAAGGGCGTGGGTTTAAGGACGATTTACATACCAGCCCCATTGGCGGCCGCCATGGCGGCCACCTCTATCGCCAATTTCTTGACATCCATTGCGGGATCAGTCGCCGCGCCGCATGGTACCGATGCCATGTATGTCGATATGCAGGATCGAACGGCGCGGGCAGGCCAGGCAAGCGACTTCCCCATCTACATCCACGTTCCACCGTCGACGCGCAGGATCTGGCCGGTGATGAAACGGGCATCGTCGCTGGCCAGGAACACTGCGGCCCGGCCGATCTCCTCTGGCTGTCCGCCGCGCCCAAGCGGGATATGGGCAGTGATCGCCTCACCGTAGAATTTCACCATTTTTTCTCCCATGTCGCTGAGGACCAATCCCGGAGCGATGCCATTGACGCGCACGCCGGAGGGCGCGCACTCTTTCGCAAGACATTTGGTCAGCGCACTCACCGCGGCCTTGGCGCTGTAGTAGGGCGACCCCAGCGGCCCACATGTATCCGCTCCTACCGACGAGATTAAAATGATCGAACCGCTACGCTGGTCGACCAGGTGTTTCGCCGTGGCCTTGCACGTGTAGAAGACACCGTTGAGGTTGGTCCCGATAATGCGGTGCCAATGATCAACGTCCATGTCCCAGACCGTCGCTACGCGTGAGGCAATGCCCGAGTTGGCCACGACGATATCGAGACGCCCATAGTGATTCAGAGACGATTCCACGAGCGCCTGCACTTGTCCCCAGTCGGACACATCGGCCTGCAACGCGACCGCTCGCCGGCCAAGATCGATGACCGCGCCGGCCGTCTCCGCCGCGGCCGCCTCGTTTCGCCGGTAATTGATCACCAGATCTGCCCCTTCGCGGGCAAATTCGATCGCGATGCCACGCCCGATGCCGCGCGAGGACCCGGTGACCAGCGCAATCTTTCCATCGAGTTTCCCCATGGACTGAACCCCTCCCTGTTTTCGACGAGTCGCCGATCCGACGATCTTTGGACAAATGATTCAGGACTTGAACCGTTCGTCGAGTGCGTAGTGACGTTCGAGTTCCACGAGATCGTTGAACTCGTCGAACGACAGGAGACGATGCAGTTCGTCTCGCATCGTGCCCGAACGGCGCAGTGTGGCGTATGTGTCCCGTAACGCGCGGGCGGTGGCAAGCAGGCCGGCCAGTGGCGTGACAATCAGATGGAAACCAAGATCATGCAGTTCATCGGGCGACAACAACGGTGTTTTGCCGTGTTCCACCATGTTTGCAACCTTCGGACCGGGAACAGCCCGGGCAATCTTCTCCAACTCGTCCACCGACTCCGGCGCCTCGATGAAGACGGCGTCCGCTCCCAGATCGTACGCTGCCTTGCCGCGTTCCATCGCCTCGTCGAGCCCCACGGCGGAACGTGCATCGGTGCGTGCAACCAGGAAAAGGTCGTGCTCGCCGCGTGTTTCAAGAACGGCACGCAGTTTGTGGATCCACTCTGAACGCTCGCTGACGCGTTTGCCGCGCATGTGGCCACAGCGCTTCGGCCACACCTGATCCTCGAGGAAGAGGCCCGCCGCTCCGGCCTCCTGGTAGAGTCGGACCGTGCGGATGACATTCAAGGCGTTGCCGTAGCCGGTGTCGGCATCCACCAGGACCGGCCTG
The DNA here is from genome assembly GCA_964515725.1 of uncultured Binatia bacterium (SeqCode). Taxonomy (GTDB): domain Bacteria; phylum Desulfobacterota; class Binatia; order HRBIN30; family HRBIN30; genus CAZEWD01. The sequence goes on along the minus strand of CAZEWD010000055.1, from coordinate 7,251 downwards.
TCCGTCAACCGGCAGACCCGCCGGGCCGTGTCCGCCATCTCGGTCTGGGTCAGATAGCCGAAATCCGGTTCTCCGATCAGCGTGGCGGCGACGCTGAAGCCACCGATGAAAAGCACTTCAAATCCGGCGCGATGCGCCAGGCGGGTGGACAGTGCATCGTAGACGCCACCGAGCACCAAAGGACGATTTTCGGCCAGAAGCTGCCGGATCGTCTGTGCTTTGGTCACACCTGTCATCGGTTTACCAACCGCTCTGGCTGCCTTTCAGCGACTGCAGTCTTAGATCGGGAAACGTTCCCGTAACCAACCTGTAACATGCCGCAGCGCCAGAGGAGCGCCACTGCGTTCCTGCGTGCCAACTCCGAATCCATAGTGGTCTCCCGGTGCGGATTTGAGTTGCTTGTCGCTTGCCCCCAGAGCATCGAACGCGATTTTCACGTCGCCCGGGAAGATCGCATTGTCACCACGGTAGTAGACTACCAGTGAGGGCACCCGGACAAGCGGCGCATTGCGCAGAACATCGGCATTGGAGGAAATTCCCGACCAGGTGCTGAGCCAGGCGCGAGCCGTCTGTACGCGGCCAAATCCGAATTCCATGTAATTCGAGAGATCCGGCCGGTAGGAGAAGAGCGAACCAACATCTCGCTCGGACGGATCGAGAGAGAGATCGAACATGCGCAGATCGGCTTCCGTGCGGTAGACGACGAGATAGGGACAAACGACGGCGCCACGCATGGCGCGCGATCGTTCCGCCCACGGACGGCGGGCAAAATCGGGAGATATGAGCTCGTGTCTGGCTTCGGCTCGTTGTCGCAGGATATCCCGGGCCATCCCGTCGATGCGCTCGACACGTGTCCGCTGCGCGGCACGATACCGATCGACGAAACGCGGGGAATAATGGCTCGACGCCGGCGGCTCGCGGTAGCCATTGTCGGGGTTGAACGGATCCAGACTCGGATCGCAGGAGAGAGGATCGTGCTCATCGGACACCGACGGATCGATCATGCCCATCAGAATCTTTCCTTCACCCAGATGGGCCGCCAGATTGATGTAGCCGTCGACACACAGGAGTTCGTGCGCGTTCAGGTCGAGATAGTCGCCGGCCGGCGTCTGCGTGAGACGACCAGGGGGTTCGGTGCAGGATTGCGCGATATAAAAGGCAAACAACGAACCACCGCCACTGTTGCCGCACAGAACGATCTTGTCGAAACCGCGCTTTCGCAGGAAGCGCACGCCAGCCGCCACATCGAGCAGAAGATTTTCGTGCACACACAACTCGTCATTGTTCAACCAACGACTATTCTGCCCGAACGCGGCGTATCCGGCCTCGACGATCGCCGGGATCGCGTAGTGGCGGCTCATGTCCGCCTTGGGGTGCATGAAACACACGACGGTCTTCGCATTACCCTTCGTGTAGAGGATTCCGTTGCTCAGACCGCCATCTGCGGCTTCGAGGCTGACAGACTCCTGCCTCACTTCACCGTCGATGCTGCCATACGACACACATTTGTACGGATTCTCGTAACGGCCCAGTCGCACTCGGATCTCCTCGGTGTGGCCGGTTGTGTGACGAATCGCGGACAAGGTCAACGAAAACGGAGCTGCTGGTCTTATCGGCTCCGATCCTCCCACACCGGGGCACCTCAGCCGGCTCGCACCGCTTCACTCAACCGCACCACCACCTCGCGCCCTTCATCTGGCTCGCGCACTTCGCGCGTGGTGAGATGCAGGCCGTGCCTGGCGCAGGCGTCGGACAGACCACGATCGAAGGTCCGCACCGATTCGCAACACAATAATCGGCCGTCGCGCGTCAGATTTCCGGCTGCGAACCCCACCAATGCCTCCTGCAGATGCGGATCGTAGGTCACGTCTGCGGCACAGATCAGGTCGAACGGAGCATCAAATCGAACTTCATGAAGGTCGGCCTGCCGGATCTCGGCCTCGATGCCGTTCAAACGTGCGTTGGCCCTGGCAAACGCAACACCCGCCGCGTCTCGGTCGAACATCACCACCGTTGCCTGGCGCAGTGCCGCGACAATGCCAGACAACCCGAGCCCACAGCCAACCTCAACCACACGGTGTCCCCGGCACTCGACTTCTGTCGCCAGAAGGCGGGCCAACGCACGACTCCCCGGCCACAGATGTGCCCAGTACGGAGGTTCAGGCGCGTCAGGATCACGCAACAGCGCCTCCGTATCAACGTAATCCTCCAACCTCCGCACGGTGTGGAGCCAGACCTCCAGCGAGCCGATGGCAATCTTCAACACACGGGTGGGAAATCCCGAGATGACGGGGGAATTCCCCTGAGCGAGCGCTGCAATCCCCGTTTCCGATTCTGACCTCGTGGCATTGCGACGTGACGTCACGCTTCGAGCCTCAAACCTGGAAGCGAAGGGGATGTTGCGGATGCCCGCGCTGAAGGGCACTTCCCTCATCTTGTACGGAGCACGGCCTCATGACGATGGATCTCCCGCTCAAACCGGTGTGCTCAGCTCGCGCCGCACGAAGTCCAGAAACCGGATCAGGCCTCTCAAACGCGACGTTCCCCGGGAGCGCATGGAAAGGAGAAACGCGGGCAGATCACGCAAGCTGAAGACGAGAATCCCGGCGCCCCAGACGGGTCCGTCCGGACTGCCCTCATGAATCCGCGTGTAGAGGGTCACCTGTTCACGAGGCGTCGGACCCGGAACGCGCATGAACTTGACCCCGTTCAGGAAATACATCCCCCCGGCATCGCCACGGAAGGAAAACTCATAACGCATGAGTTTCCTCTTCGTGGCGGGATCTCGGACATACATTTGCAAGCGGCCCTGTGAGATCTTTTGAGCCGTTGCCAGCCCAGGAAACGTCACAGTCCCCTCAAGGCGCGCGGCATGCTGCGGATCGCGAATGCACTCCGCCAGATCGTCGATCTCCACTGTCATATCGGCGGTGAAGTACGTTCCCGCTGCACGGCCACGCATCGCACCCATTCGGGAATCGTCGGTTCCCGCGCTCAGCGGGCCTCGCATACGCTCGCGAAAGAAAAATCCGATCGGTTCCGGGGTCATGCTTCGCACTTACTTCCCAACGCGCGATCATACAAGGAAATCGGCACCGGCAGTCCGAAGAGCCGGGCTGAACAAATACCCGTCGGAACGCCCACGAGACAGCACCGCAAGCTGCTCTGAATCAACCCATCCCGACAGGCCGAAGAGGCCATCTCAGCAAGAGCGACCTCATGCCAGGTAGCCGCGCGGTCCGGAGGCAACCACGATGGGGGCGGCATACCGCAGGGAATGATCCGGACCGATGTCGATCTGCTGCAGGCTGACTTCAAACTGTCGCAAGGGGGATCTCACCAGAGCTGCCAGGCGTGCCGCATCACCGCTGCGCACCACGGCGGGCTCGCCATGCTCCACGGGATGTACGGTGCGCCACCCTTCCGGCGCAACGATGTTCGAAAATTCCTCGATCGATGCGATTACCTGCGAGTGCGTCCACCAGCTACTCGCCCAGATCTCCTGCATCACCATCCAGTAGTCGAATAGAGCGACCGCCGTTCCTTCGAACTCGAAATACCGGTACAGCAACTCCACATCCCGGGTGGGCTGATGCCGCTCCTGCTCCTTCATCGAGTCCGGCGGCGGGTGCCAATCGAGCAGTCGGCGGATCTGGGAAACATCGGTGCTGGCACGCGCCACGAACGGACGCAGCAAAACATCCTGCCCTCGCTGGCCGTAGCAGCGATAGCGAACCACAAAGCCGTCCGGCAGCTTCACCGAGTCCACCTCAGCCAATGTCGCGGCGGCGTTCGCTTCGAAAAATCGCTCCCAATAGGTCGCGTCTGCCGACGCCACGGGCGGACAGGCGTCACTGGCCCGCCGCCGTGCCTGTCCAATCCGCTGCAAAGTGGCGCGGACGTGCTCGGCTGGAATGAACTCGACGCTCATGTGGCAGACCATGGCGATGAGATTCCGGCTACGCAAGCCGGTTTCGGTGCACTGAAAATACCGTTTCTTCGCAAGGATTTGCTTGACCTGATCCCGGCTCGGATATAGGAAGCGCACACGACATAGGCCGAATCTTCGGAGACGAAGAGCGGGGGAACCACAAGATATGGGGTGAATCCGGCGACGACGAAAGTCCGACACCGGACGGGGAACTCTTTGAACCCGAACCCGTCAGCTAACTTCGCAGGCCTTCAAGGAGAGGCGTCAATATCTGGCGTTTTCCGGGAATTCTTCCAACCCGGGAACACGGTGTGGACGGCAACGATGACCGTATGTGCGGTTGGGTGCGGCCTCTCCCTCTTGTATGTCGCGGGAAAGGAAAACGGGGTCGTGCCACGCGTATATCTTCGAGCCCGAACGATGCTCGCCGGAGCAGTTGCCCTTGCTCTGTGCGTATCCGCCCACCCTGCAAGCGCGGCACCCAAGCCGGCACGTGGCCTTGCCAAGCCAGGCAAGAGCACGAGTGCAACGCACCGGCCGAAGCGTAGCGTTGCCAGATCGGATAAAAGCACCGGTGCCGCACACACGGTGCGCCGCACGATCCAGAGCGGAGGAACGCTCACCGGGGTCCTGCGGGAATTCGGCCTGAGTCCGCGACAGATCAACGAATGGGACGAGTCGATGCGCGTGGCCGCGGGCAATTTCCGTTTGAGTCCGGGGCACGTGCTCAACCTGCGCTTCAACGGTCGCACCCTGACCTCCCTCAGCTATGAAGTCGATGACTGCATGCGCGTCATCGTCGAACGCCACGCCGGGGAACTCCGTGGCCGCTGGGAACCCTTGCAGGCTCGTGTGAAACTGGCCGCCGCGGAAGGCATCGTCGTCAAGAGCTTCTTTCAAGCCGCGCGGCAGGCCAACATCCCCGACAAGATCGTCTCCCAGATGGCCGACATCCTTGGTTGGGAATACGATTTTCGACGTGTGCAACCGAACGACCGGTTCCGGGTACTCTACGAGCGGCGCATCAGCGCCGATGGGCGCGCCCTGCCGCCCGGCAAGATACTCGCGGCAGAAATTCGTGGCACACAGCGTGTGGCACAGGCCTTTTACTTCGACGACAATGGCCAGGGAGTCTACGTCGACGGGAAAGGGCGAACGCTCTCCAACGGCTTTCTGCGTTATCCGGTCGAGTTCTCACGGATTACGTCGCACTATTCGAAGGCCCGCTTCCATCCCATCCTGCACGTGAGCCGCCCGCACAATGGCGTCGACTTCGCCGCCTCGACGGGCACACCGGTGCGGGCGGCCGGAGACGGCATGATCGCCAGCGCCGGCCGCAATGGCGACTACGGTAACCACATCGAAATCCGTCACGAAAATGGTTGGTCGACCACCTATTCGCATCTGAACTCCATCGCTTCCGTGGTGCACCCCGGCCAACCGGTGAAACAGGGGCAAATTATTGGCACCGTCGGACAGACCGGGTTGGCGACCGGACCGCACCTCCATTTTGCTCTCTATCGCAACGGCCAGTACAGCAATCCGCTGACCGCCAAGGTCGAGTTACGGCGCGACGTGCGTGACCCGAAACGTTTTGCGTCGGCGAAGCAAGCGCTGCTGCGACAAATCGCCAGTCTCGTGCGGCCGGCAGTGCGCGTAGATCCGATCCCGGTCATGGTAGCCGCACTGCCCCTGTCACAACGGCCAGCGCCAGTGACCCTCACGTTCTAAGAGGCTGGCGGCCCGCCCACGGTCTGATCCGGTCTGTCTCGACGTGAATTGTACCACGTTCAGCACAATCCGCTTCCCCAGAGACGTTCCCGCAGCCCCGAGGCCCGTTCGACACGCCGTTGCACCGTCGCATGCACGACATCGGGGCTGCCGTAAATGGCCACCGTCTTACGGGCCCGGGTAACGGCGGTGTAGAGCAACTCCCGCGAAAGGATCGGTGAGACCTCGTCCGGAAGCACCACCACGATGTCATCAAATTCCGAGCCCTGACTCTTGTGTACGCTCATCGCAAAAACAGTTTCGTGCGGGGGCAGGCGTGACAGGGCAAACTCCCGCAACTCTCCCTTTTCCCCCTCGAATACCACGAGGCGGTGCATACCTCCGCTGCCAGCGACCACCACTCCCACATCTCCATTGAACAACCTCAGGGGATAGGCGTTTTTGGTGACGATGACCGGGCGGCCGACGTACGCCTCTCCCTCGATGTCCACCAGTTCCGCCTCCATCAGAGCTTCCTCGATCAACTGATTCATGACCTCAGCTCCGCCAGGCCCATGCCGGTGCGCACACAGCACACGGAACTTGTCCAACGCGCGCAATCGCTTCACCGGATCTTCCTGGCGCAGGCTTGGTTCAAACCCCCTGCAGATCTGATCCTTCAGGATAGGGCTGAGAACGTCTCTTACAGGCGTTTCGAAGAGCTGCACATCCGGTCTGTCTTCATCGCACAGGAGTTGCAACGCGGTATCGGCATCACCATCGTGAATGGCTCTCGCCAGAGCATCGATGCCACTGTCTGCTGCGTATCGGTAGCTGCGCGTCAACCGCACGACGGAGTCCCAGATCCCGGTATGCACCGGCGCATCGGAAGCGGCAGGCAGAACATCACCCGTAAGCCGTTCGATCTGTGCGGCCAGCTCATGCGAGTAGGAATGCGGTGCCCCACTGTTGCAGATGTCGCCCAGGACTGCGCCCGCCTCGACCGAGGCAAGCTGATTCTGATCACCGAGCAGAATCAGCCGTGCATGCGGTAGCGTGGCAGCGGCGAGGCGCGCCATCAGGCCAACGTCGACCATCGACGCCTCGTCGACCAGAACCACATCGGCCAATAGCGGGTTGCTGGCGTCATGGCGGAATCGCGTTGAACTGCCACCGATCGACTGCAGACACCGGTGAATCGTCTGCGCCGCAGTCTCGGGGATCTCGTTCTTGATCTCGTCAGAAATATCGAGACTTCCTTTGGCTTTCCGGATCGATTCATTCAGCCGTGCCGCCGCCTTTCCGGTAGGCGCCATGAGAGTGATCCGCGGCGGCCGTTCTCCGCGCCGATGTGCCAACTCGATCAGAAGAGCCAGGATCTTCACCACCGTGAAGGTCTTTCCCGTACCCGGACCACCGGAAATGACACAGAGCCGGCGCTGCAGGGCCAGAACGGCTGCAATTCGTTGCCAGTCGATCTCCCGCACTTCAGGTGCCTGCGCCGCAAACAGGCGGTCGAGAATCATCCGCAACCACACAGGGTCGACATCGGCTTCCAGCGCAGCCGCGCGTTCAGCGACCGAACGGGACAGCGACGTTTCGTGGTCCCA
>CAZEWD010000054.1:8714-14002 GCA_964515725.1 uncultured Binatia bacterium (SeqCode) | reverse complement strand
GTGCTCGAGTGTGCTGGAATGGCTCGCGTCGACTGTTTTCTGGAGAGACCGACCGGACAGTTCTACATCAACGAAATCAACACCATACCGGGGTTCACCTCGATCAGCATGTATCCAAAGCTATGGGAGCACTCGGGGCTAACCTACCCGTCCCTGCTGACGAAACTCATTGATCTGGCTCTGGAACGACATGCCCGGAAGTCGCGGCTGCGCCGTGACTATTCCGCCGCAGCAAGCAAGGCGGCCGCCGCCCGCAAAGCCAGCGAGTAACTGAGCGCACCGAAGCCGGCAATCTGACCGACAACGACATCCGCCAGCAAAGAACGATGACGGAACGCCTCGCGTTTTTGCGTATTGGACAGGTGCACTTCGATCGCTGGCAGGCCTACTCCCAGGAGAGCGTCCCGGATTGCAACACTCGTATGCGTGTAGGCAGCCGCATTGATGATGATGAATTGGACCGTCCCATTCGCCCGATGGATCTCGTCGACGAGCGCACCCTCGCTGTTCGACTGGAAGCAGCGCACGGAAACGCCCAGTTCCTGCGCCAATGTCCTCAATTCAGCATCGATGCCCGCAAGTGTCTTCCGGCCATACACAGAAGGTTCGCGGCGGCCCAACAGATTCAGGTTCGGTCCGTGTAAGACCAGAACCTCGGGACGCTTCTCCGATCTGTGTCTTGTAGTTCGAGCCTTTTCTATATCGGTCCCGGGTCGAGGCACGTGATGGCTACTCCGTGCCTCGACCCAAAATCATCATTTCCATCAGAATGCAATTTGACCGGAGGCAACGACAAAATTACCCGTTCCGTTGACACAACCGTTCACGCCGAGAGTGAGCATGAAGTTCGGTTCAGGATCGCCCATCGCTGGCTTTGCGGAAAGCACGAAATTGAACCGAGTGATGCCGTCGATGATCTGATTGAACGAATGGGCATCCGGGACATTGACGGGACTTCCCGAGACCGACAGGCTCGAGTTGTCCGACACCAGAGTGATCTGACAGCCTCCCACCAAAGGATTGTTCAGATCATCGTGTACTTCGACCGAAATCGTGCGCGTGTCCCCGACGTGCATCGAAAAGGTCGTCGGCGAAGCGACCGGTGGCTGCAGATGTCCCGAGAAGGTGACGACAACCGTATCCCACAACAAAACCTCTGTATCGAGTTGGCCGCTCACCCCCTGGGTGTTGACGATGCCGTTTTCAGGGTACGTGTCACGGAAGAGTTCGAACGGCTTATTGATGTCGTACACCCCGTTGCACTGGTGGCTCGGCGCCGGAATCGGGCAAAGCGAATCGTCCTCCCCGCCGCCGGCAAGAACCACGGGTAGCGGGCGGAAATCGATATAAGGTTCGGAGATATTGTCGGTCAGAATGATTTCCCCTGCATCGTAGACGCCGTTGCCGTTGTTGTCGATGAAGCTCTCCTCGCCGATGGTGAAGGCAATGACTATCACGAGACCCGTCGGTGGAATGACGCGTTCCGAAATCAACGTCGCCGAAGCCAAGCCGTACGGATCTGTTGGCGACGCATTGACGACACTCGCCGCATTGGAAATGAAACGCACCCCCGTACCGGTCGGCACGGCGTTGCCAAATCGGTCATTGACGTAGGCCGTGATCGTATCGGTAAGCCCCAGAGTCATCCGGCCTGCGATATTGAGTCGTTCGGGGGCTGCGCTGAAACGCCGCGCTGCGGGTGGACCACCCACCACGACAAGACCGATCGATGACGCAAAGAGATCATTCGTCCCGTCCCCGTTCGCATCAACCCCGGCCGTCACCTTGAGCGTTGTGGCCCGTGTTCCTGAAGTCACCGTCGTGGATACCCGTCCTTCCTCGTCGGTGATGGCGACCTTCGGAGCGATGACTTCCGTTCCACTTCCGGTAAGGAAGAATTCCACCGGAACCCCGGCAATGGGTTGGTTGAGAATGTTCCGTACGGAGTAGGTCAGCACCGACTGCTCTGCTTTGCCCGAGGAGCGAACACCGAGTTGCGCTGGGCTTGCTCCATTGAACTGCACACTTCCCGGCGGTGATGTCGGTGTGGCCGTCGGCGGGGCGGTGGAAGTCGGCAGTCTCGATGGCGTAAACGTAGGCACACCCGACGGGAAGGGTGTGGCCGTGTGTGTCACTGTCGGCGTCAGAGTGATTGTCGGGGTGGATGTGATCGTTGCGGTCTGCGTCGGCGACGGTGGTCGTTCATCAGGGAGAATCAGACTCCGCGTCGCCTCGAGGACGGAGCCGTCCGCTTTGCGCACACGCGCACGGATTTCGATCGCCGTGCCCTGGCGGCTCGAGATGTACTTGATGCAGGCCAGAGCATCGCCCGGCTGCGGCACGATCTGCAGGGATCCGATGTCGCAATTTGCCGGAGCGTTCGTCAGCCCCGGACTCGTGATCGACACACCCGAGACCGGGTTCACCAGGCTGAACTCGACCGGCACACCGTCAGGCACCGTAGCACCCATCGCATCCGTGACGATCGCCGTGGCAATGCTCGTGAATGAACCGTCCCCATTGTCGTTACGGCGGTTTTCGAACAGATCGACATCGATGAAGCTGGCCGACACACCGATCTGATGGAGGGTAGCCGTTGCGGTGCGACCAAGTGCATCGGTTGCCGTCAGATGGAACGTTCCCACCTGATTTCCGCCGCGGACCGTCACCGTGTCGCCCGACACATCGATCATGTTGCGATTGAGACAGCTCCCGCCGTCGGACGCCAGCGCAAACGGTGAAGCTCCACCGGTCACTGTGAAGGTCTGGCTGGCACCATTGCAGGCCGTCACACCCGCGTAGAGAGTCACCGCGCCCGGCCTGATCACAGGTGCAGAGGGAAGCGGGGTCGGAGTCGACGTCGGCGTGGGCGTCATGGTCGGTGTCTGTGTAGGCGGCTGCGGCCGTTGATCAGGCAGGATGACGCTCCGCGTCGATTCGAGGACGGAGCCGTCCGCTTTGCGCACACGCGCACGGATTTCGATCGCCGTGCCCTGGCGGCTCGAGATGTACTTGATGCAGGCCAGAGCATCGCCCGGCTGCGGCACGATCTGCAGGGATCCGATGTCGCAATTTGCCGGAGCGTTCGTCAGCCCCGGACTCGTGATCGACACACCCGAGACCGGGTTCACCAGGCTGAACTCGACCGGCACACCGTCAGGCACCGTAGCACCCATCGCATCCGTGACGATCGCCGTGGCAATGCTCGTGAATGAACCGTCCCCATTGTCGTTACGGCGGTTTTCGAACAGATCGACATCGATGAAGCTGGCCGACACACCGATCTGATGGAGGGTAGCCGTTGCGGTGCGACCAAGTGCATCGGTTGCCGTCAGATGGAACGTTCCCACCTGATTTCCGCCGCGGACCGTCACCGTGTCGCCCGACACATCGACCCTATTGCGATCGAGGCAGGCAGTGCCGTCTGCCGTCAGGACGAACGGCGGCGCTCCACCGGTCACCGTAAAGGCCTGGCTGGCACCATTGCATGCCGTCACACCGGCATACAGAGTCACCGCCCCCGGCACGAGGGCAGGTGGAGTGGGAAGCGGTGTGTGTGTCCACGTCGGAGTGGACGTCGGGGTGGATGTCGGCGTCCATGTCGCTGTCGCTGTCGGAGTGGGTGTCGGGGTGGAAGTCGGTGTCCACGTGGGGGTCGGCGTCGGGGTGTACGTCGACGTGGGTGTTGCCGTCATCGTCGGTGTCGGCAACGCCTGGAATGTGACGATCTCGCTGAGAATTGCCGAGCCGTTACCGCCGGGGGCTTCTCCTCCCGTTGGCGACGTGATGGAAACCGTAAGGCTGTCTGTCTCAGGCCCAGTCGGAGCCACCACCGAATCGGCAAGTGTGAACTGGAACACGTTCACACCAGAGACCAGCAGATTATTGGTGAACGCGTCGGGCATGACCAGGCTCGACGGTCCGAGCACTTTACCGCGGGTCCCACCGTAGGTCACTTCGATACGTGAACCACCCACAATCGGGTTTCCGCGGCCTGGATTGCCGAGTGGGTCGGGATTGTCGCTGACGATCAGCACGTAATCCCGCGAGCCGCCCGCCGGAATGGGTCCTTTCTCCGCAGACGAGAGTCGCGCACTGGTTCCAGCCGAAAAAGTGGAACAGATGGAATCGAAGACGATGACCTGATCAGCGCAGGTTGGGGTGCCATTGCCCTGATCTGTATCCCAGAGGTGATTGCCGTTGAGGTCGATGAAACGCTCCCCGGCATTTCGGACACCATCGCAATTCTCATCGTAGTATGGCTCGGGGATCTGTCCCAGCCGATCACCACTGTCGCAGACACCATTGCCGTTGTTATCGTCGAAGGGCCGTTCGCCTCGCGTCGTTGCCAACGTGACCACGGTACCATCGGGGGTCAACGGTGCCTGCGACACGAGGGTCGCGCTCGCCTGGCCGAGTCCATTCGTGGGACGTGGATCGCCTATGGCTCCGGAATTCGTCGTAAAGCTGACGACCGTATTGGGCGGAACGGGATTACCAAACCGATCCGCGACGAATGCGGTAATCTCATTTTGCAATCCGAAAGTCACCCGTCCGGCGATGTTGGAGAATTCGTGGGCCAAACTGAAGTTTTTCTGGGAGGGAGGACCACCCAGAATCGCAACTGCGGTGGACCGCGTAACCAGGGGAGGAGACGTGCTGAACACCTGGGCGGTCACCTGTACCGGCAACGCCCGCTGGCCACTCGTCAGTGTCGTGGTTGCCAGACCTTCCGAATCGGTCGTGGCTTGCCATGGAGCAAGGGTTTCACCCGAAACCTGAGCCACCGAGAAGACCACTACCGCGCCTACAACGGGTTCACCGAAACCGTCTGTAACACGAAATACCAGTTTCGATTGTTCCGGCAGGCCAGATCCGCGCACCCCAATCGTCGCGGGTTGGGCCTTGAGGAATTCGATTGCCGCCGGATCGGTGGTCTGACCAGGCGTGGGAGTCGCCGAACCGCCGATGTTGACGACTGGAATCGAGACATCGGGGACACGGAGACCAGCGCTGGTAATTCGGACAATATAATTGCCCGATCGTGTGCCGGCCGGAATCGTCAGAGTTGCGAAGGCTTCACCTTCTGCGTTGGTCAGTGTCGTGCGGTCGATGCTACCGACCGACGTAGCGAAGCGGACACGGACATTCTCCACAGGCTCATTGAGCACGTTCAAGATACTCACACGAATGACCACAAAGGCATCGTCCGTATCGGTCACCCGAACCTCGGTCGGGTTGAGGCTGACAAACAGGTCCGATACCTCCCCCGGAAGGGTCAAAGCCTG
>CAZEWD010000054.1:0-8704 GCA_964515725.1 uncultured Binatia bacterium (SeqCode) | reverse complement strand
CCATGATTTCACTCCCCCCGATGCCAGTGGGGTAATTCAAGCAAGTAATGGCCGCACCAGGTTGTGGAACGACAGGGGCACCGGTTTGCGGCGGGAACAGACTGACATCGCAGGGCGGGGTGCCATTGGTGACTGCACCGTTTGTAATCACCACTTGCCCTGCTGGATCAGACGGATCTTCGATACAGGCTCCGCCAGGACAGGAAGATCCATTCGAGCAACGTTTGCCATCTTCTTCTCCACCGGAACAGATCCGGCGGCGCACGACTTCAAAGACCACACCAGTGCCGTCTTCGACTCCGTTGCCCTCCGCATCGACCACGTTTGCCGTCAGAATGGTCAAGAGATTTCCGTCGTTGCCCGTCACGGAGATGGGATTCACCGTCAAATTGATGCGGGCAACCGGGCCAGCCGTCACCGTCACCAGGGATTGTCGCTCGATCAGGGGGCGATCCACACCTTCCGAGACCGTATCGCTACAGGCGGAAACGGTAACCGGCCCGGGAAATCCGCCACTGCGCAACTGAATGATCGCAAAACCAGCCGAATCGGAAATCACAAAAGGGGCTCCGGGCGGACATTGTGAATTCGGATCCGGCACCGGAGTCTCGCTGTAGGTTGGCGGCAAAATCACGGCACCTGCTGCACTCATGCTGGCCACGACGCTGTAGTAGACGCGTGCCCCACTCAGCGGCTGGCCGTTGTTGTCGTAGACACGACCCTGAATCGAAGCGATATCAGTACCGCCCGTACCCGCCACCTGGATACGCGCCGGGCTCGATGACAGTTGGATGGATGCAGGCTTGCCAGGAGGAACGCCGGGGAGCTTGCCGCCCGGTGCGACGCGGCCGGAAACCACGGTAAGCTTCGTCTTACCCGTCACTCCACCCGCCAGAGCGTTTACCGCGAATTCCTGCGGCACCGTTGCCGCGGGGACCCGGAGAGTCGAAGTGGCAATGCCACTTTCGGAACCGAAGACGTGCGACGTGTCGATGAGCGGAGTGACCTGGCCCACATCGGTGATGAACAAAACGTTGATGCCGTTCATCGGACGATTGTCCGAGTCGAATACGGATACCTTCAGATTGACGGTGCTATCGATCGCATTCCCCACCGTCGACGGATCGGCTTCGATGATGACGCTGCTCACCGGCCGATTACTGCTGCCTGAAACCACTTCGATGGGAACATGTCCGCTGACACCACAAGCGCTGGCAGAGAGGGTCAACGTGCCGATGGACGTCTGCGCCGGGACGATGAAGGTCGTTCCGGCAACACCGGAGGAATCGCTCGGACGTACCAATTCGCGGAACGAGCCGAGTCTGGGCTCTACGTCGAAGAGGATATTGGCGTTTGGAACGGGTCTGTTGTCGCTATTGAACGCAACCGCGGTAATCGTGGCCTCGCCACCCATCTGTCCGCTGATTGCCAGAGTATCTGTCTGGAGGATGATCGTTTGCAGATCGTCGCACGGCAGTGGCGTCGGAGTCTGCGTCGGTGTCGCCGTAAAGATGGGCGCCGTCGGCGTTCCCACTTCCGTCGCCGTCGGAGTCTGCCCCGGGGGTGCATTCACGAGAATGGTGAGCGAGGTGGAAAGGCCCGCCGCGCCGGAAGATCCACCCACGGCTACGGTGAAGGCATACCGTCCACCAGAGGTGCCGCGCATCTGCCCCGAAAGCATTCCATCGCTACCGGTGAGTGCAGCGGGCGACGAGAGATTGAACACCTCCAGTGCCGTGGCCAATACGATTGGCTGGTTCGCCAAAGATCGCCCGGCGGCGTCTTTCACCTGGATATTGAAGCCCGTCGTCTCGGTGCCGATCAGGCTGATTTCCTCGACTCGTAGGGTAAGAGAACCGAAATCATTGGACTGCGTTCGTTCGTTGCGACTCGGTCCACTGCGGATCGGAGTCGCCGTGAACGTGCGAGTCGGCACTCCCGGCGCCAGAGTCGATGTCGGCTGCGCTGTCCCACCGCTCCCACCGCCCCCGCAAGCGCTGAGCAGCATCATCATACCGGCAAGGAGCGCCGTGCTTTTCTGGATCCTGTTCGACTTCATTCGACGCCTCCTACCCTTCCTCGCTCACTGGCCGATGAGGCACTCCGAGAGCGTGTCGCAGCACGTCTCTTCCGAGCCACAATTACAGAAGTTTGCGAACGTGACGGTGTAGCCGGTGGTTGCCCGGTAGTGATTTCCGTTCACATCGAAACCGGAGAACGTGATTCGAGCAGGGAGGCCCAGCCCATAAACGGAGGGCTGAACCGCCGCCTTGGCAGCGAAATCGATGAGCAGGAGCGATGACACCACTGACTCGCCGAAGTTACAGGTTCCCCGCGTCGCCCCGATGAGACAATCGGCATCGCTGGCACAAGCACGCTCGGGAGCACTGGAGCATCGCCCACCGACGACGGTGCCGGTAATACTCTGTGTCAGATCTCCGAAGCCGACACGTGGATCATCGAAGTGCACGACCATCTGGTTCAACCGGATGTCCTGCTTCTGGTGATTGCGAAAGATGGCATTGACGATCGTCTGGGTGAGCAATTCGGTGGTCACCCGCGGCGCATCGCCCGTCTGTCCCTGCTCCATGCAGAGATTCTCGACGACATCCACATCGGCGCTGTTGGGACGTACCTGATCGCTCTGTGCCAGACCATCACCGTGGAAACCCACCGCCTGCAAAATGAGTCCGTCATTCCCGTCGGTGCCATCACCCGTAGAGCCACAGCCCCACAAGAGACCGGCCAGCACCGCACACGCTGTCATCCATCCGTAGAGCCGCCGCATCGGCTACCTCCCTTTTTCCCTCGCGTCACGAAAACGGATCGCAAGCTCGGCAATCTCTCGTCCGTTCAGTTCGACGAAACGTGTTTCACCAAGCTTCTTGATACACACAAATTTGATCTTGCCCCCGCGCACCTTCTTGTCGCCCGCAACCGTAACCGCGAGCGCCCCGCGCTCGATCCGACCGGGCATCTCCACGGGAAGTCCGGTGCGCCGGAGAAGATGCCGGAGGCGATCTGCGTCCTCCTCCGGGCAACCGCAACGCAGGACCGACAACCGGGCGGCAAATACCATCCCGATCGACACGGCCTCTCCGTGGAGATAGCGCCGGTAGTTCGTCAGACTCTCCACCGCATGACCGAGTGTGTGGCCGAAATTCAGTACGGCCCGGTGGCCGGCCTCCCGCTCATCCGCCTGGACGACCTGTGCCTTGAGCTCACAACTGCGTCGGATGACACGTTGCAGAACCACGTAATCCAGCCCGATGAGCGATTCGATGTTCTGCTCGAGTTCGCCGAACAGCTCTTCATCCAGGATGGCGCCGTACTTGATGACCTCAGCCAATCCGGCAACGAGTTCACGGCGCGGCAGAGTCTCCAGCGTACGAAGATCCGACAGCACCAGACGAGGCTGGTGGAATGCGCCGATCAGATTCTTCCCCTGGGGATGATTGATGCCAGTCTTTCCGCCGACACTCGAATCCACTTGCGCCAACAGCGTGGTCGGAATTTGGACGAACGGGACACCGCGCAAATACGTGGCGGCCGCGAATCCTGTCAGGTCACCGATGACCCCGCCGCCAAGCGCAATCAAGGGCGACGAACGTTCCAGCTTGGCCACAACCAGAGCATCGTGGATGCATCTCAACGAAGAGTAGCTCTTGAACCGTTCGCCCTCGGGAATTTCGACGAACAACGGCTTGAAGCCGGCACGCCGCAGAGATCGCCACACCCGAACTCCATACAGGCGGCGGATGACCGGATTGGTGATGATGGCGCAGGGACCGGAACGGCAGACGCGAGCGAGATGAGCCCCCGCCTGGTCGAGCACGTCCGTCCCGATGATGATGGGGTAGGAGCGATCCCCCAGATCGACGCGCAGTTCGGCAGGCCTCGCTGCAAGCCGCCGTTTCTGGCCGCGTTCACACAGGGCGGACGGGGGCTTCTTCCCCAGTCGTCCTCGCCGTTTTGGGACGGCAGTCCCCTGTAGGTTCTTATGAAGGATTCCAGCCATACGAAAAGGCCACTCGACCGATGTGGCGGGCCGCCCTATCCTCGCGGGGATCCGTCACGGTTCCGCCACAGATCCTCGGCATTGGGGAGATCGCTACCAGGGACCCCCATGACGCGTGGCGTCAGAAACACCAGCAGATCCTCACGCCGGTCATCTTTCTTGTAGTTTCTGAACAGCCAGCCGATGATCGGGATGTCCTGGAGATACGGCATCCCCGTACGCTGCTCACTGAAATTGTCACGGTAGATACCGCCGAGAACGACCGTCTGGCCGCTACGAACGAGGATGTGCGAATTTGCTTCACGCGTGATCTCGGTCGGGATCTGGTCGACCGTACGGGTGAAGTCCGCCTGGCTCGATTTGGTCGCCATATCGAGGAGGACGAATCCATCTGACGACACCTGTGGTGTGACAACGAGAACGATGCCCGTCTCGATCCGTTCCGTCGCGATCGACTGCCCGCCCGCCTGACCTCCCGCACCGGTGTTGATCACGGTTCCCGTGCTGGGGAGGCGCACACGAATGATGGTCAGGCTCTTGATCGTCGCTGCAACGTTGTTGAGCGTTACCACACGCGGCCGCGAGACAATCCGCGCTTTGCCCTGCCGCTCAAAGGACGACAACCGGAGGTCCAGGGATTGGCTTCCGTCAACGGAACCAAGTGCCAGGTTGAGAGCGCTGCCTGCACCCGTGACTGCCTGTGATGCGGGAAAGTCGGCCATGAAGGGCACCCCTCCCGCGCTGGTACCGAGTCCAGCACCACCGAATCCGATCGTACCGGGGAAATTGACTCCCGTCGGATTCCCTGTCGCCGGCCCTGCCAGATAACGATATCCCCATTGGACACCCAGTTCGCGAGCAAAGTCGGTCGTCGCTTCGATGATGCTCGATTCGATCAGGACCTGTGGGGTCTGTACGTCGAGACGCCGCACCAGATCACGGGCATTATCGATACCGCGTTGAATGTCACGCACAATGATGGTGTTGGACAGTTCGTCGACGAACACACTGCCACGATTACTGAGCACACCGTCCTCAGTGGTGGTGCGGCTCATCGCAGTTCCCTGAATCCCGACAGGGCGGCTGCGCGCCGCGCCACTGACGATGTCGGCCAGAGCCTTGGCCTTCGTGTAATTGACCTTGATGTAGTCGACACGCAGAGGCTCGAGAATTTTTGCCGCCTCCATTGCGCGTTGTCTCTCCTCGCGCTCCTCGCGCAGCCGTTTCACGGTCGAGACACGGACGACATTTCCTTCCTGGATGCTCTCCAGGTTGAGGGTCTGCAGGAGAATATCGAGCGCCTGGTCCCACGGAATCTCGAACAGCCGTAGAGTGACCTTGCCCTTCACATCGTCTGTGGCGACGATGTTGAGTTTGCTGACCTCGGCAAGAAGCCGCAAGACGTTGTGTACGTCGGCATCCTTGAAGTCGAGAGAAACGTTCTGCCCCACATAGACTGGACGCGTACCGGCCTCTGCCTGTCGCGACGCACCGGCAGGAGTTCCGGAATCGGTCTTGGCTCTCTCCTGGCGCGGAGGATGAGGCACATTCTCATCGACGGTTCCCGCTATGGCGCCGACTCGGTGCGAATACACCAGTTGTTCCTGGAGCGGCTCATTGCCACCGGTCGGTTCACCGAGGAATGCCACCACCGTATCGTTCAGATCATTCACGGTATACGGAGGCGCAACCGCACTGCGTAATGCCGCAGTGATGCGGATCTTTCCTTCGCTGTAGGCGGCACGCACATCCGTAAGAAGCCGGTTGTGCCGTACGATATAGCGCTCCGCCCCGGTCGCCTGCTTTGTCGGCCCGGCAATATCGATCACCAGGCGTGTCGGTTTTTCGAGCACGAGATGCGTCACGCTCGACGGCCGGCCGCTCAGCTTGATGAACAAACCCTCTTGCCCATTGTCGCTGATCACCTTGATTTCACGGATCGCGAGTTGACCGTTGTGCGCCGGGATTGCCGCCACCGTACCCTCTTCGAGCGGCGACTCCGCCAGTACCGGCTCGGCTCCCTCTGGCTGCAAAGGAGACACGGCCGAAGACACCGGCGGCTCTTCGCCCTCGATCATCGGGCGGGAGCAGCCGCTCAGTGCGAGCAGAACCACTGCCAGGATCCCCCAGGAAACCACAACCGACCCATTCCGTTGCATCATCTTTGCCCCCGTGCCGACGAGCTGGACCCCTCTTCTTTGGGGATCTCCATAACGACCCGATTGGTTTGCTCATTGCCGTAGAAATCCGTCACGCGCTCTTCCACGATGACGCGTTGGTCCTCGATACCTGTCACAATGCCGCCACTGCGTCCGATCGCCGTGCCGATCGTCACGATGTATCCCATGCCCGCGCTGTCCTCGATCATCGCCCGGGGAGGTTTCAGAGCCCAGATCGTCCCCACCACCGTGAGCTGTCCGAGATCGTAACGCTGTAACGGCGTCAACTCCGCCTGCACTGGCTCCTCTGGACGCTGCAGGTCGAGCATGAAGGGCCGAAATGGATCACGCCGCCCTACAGCGTCGTAGGGAGGAGTGTCCGCCGGAATCGCGGCCGCAGCCGAATTCAAAGCGGGAACAGCGGCCCGTTCGGCTCGCGCCGGTGCCATGGCCAGAGTCAATGCCAGGATCGGGATCCAGGAGAAAAACCTCATGGCTTTCCTCCTTTTTCCTTTTCCTTCGCTTTCTGTTTGGCGATGCGTTCACGTTCGGCATCGTCGAGAAAACGGAAGGTCACCGCTGCACACGAGGTTTCGAGGTTGATCTCGCTCCCCTCGGGCTTTTGCGGCGCCTTGATATTCACATCGGAGACATTGACGATCCGCGCCATGCGGCCGACCTTGTCGAAGAATGTCGCAAGCTGGTGGTACGAGCCGCGGACCAGGATATCCACGGGAACGACAGCGTAGAAATCCTCGAACTGCTCGGGCCTTTGTTTGAACTGCGCAATCTCGAGTCCCGATTCGATCCCCAGGGAAGAGACGCTGCTCAACAGATCGGGAATCTCTTTCGTATCCGGCAACGCGGCCACGGCCTGCTTGAGATCACCATCGAGTTGGTTCACTGCCCGTCTCGTCTGTTCGATGTTTGCGACCATCGCGGCCTTGCGGTCACGATCACGCCGGATGGCGTCGCGCTGCTCTTCTTTTTCGGAAATCAGTGCGCTCATGGGCCAGTAGAAAAAATACGCATAGAGGAGAAAGAGCGCTGCCACGCCGCCGACCAGCGCCATCACCCTTTCGCGCGGCGGCAGTTCCAGAATCCGTTCCAATAACGCGTTCACATGGACCTCATGAAGCGCTCTTCTTCGCGTCAGCAACGACGGGAAGCGCTTTGCCTGCGGCACCCAGATAATCCAGCCGCGCCTTTATGATGAATTTCTTGAAACCCGCTGGCATCCCCGGGGCCACATTGGCACGCGGCACATCGATCTGGGAGGTCTCCACGAGATCGACGTCATAGAAGTATCTCGACTGTTGGAGACGGCGCATGAACTCGGCAATGGTCTGGTTGTCCAGGGCCATCCCCGTGATGGTTGCGCTGGCTGCCGCATCGTTGAATTCGAGAAGCCAGAGTTTTTCGGGGGCTGATGTCCCAAGGTCCTCCAGGATACGGACCGGACCCACGCGCTTGTGCTTGAGGTCTTCGATCACCTTGAGCTTGGCCTTGAGATCGAGCTCTTTCTTGTCGAGATCCTTGACCTCCTTCGCCTGCAGTTCCAACTTGGCCACCTCGGCGCGCAGTTGATCGATCTCCGTATCGAGCTTCTCGATCCGGTGTTGTTGCAGCATGTAGGGAATCACCATCACCAGAAGCGCCACCGTCAGGCTCAAGACAACCACCGAAAGCTGTCGCCGGCGCCCCAGGGCGCGCTGCGCTTCCTTGACCGGCAGGAGATTGATGCGGATCATTTGTCGTTCGGCCTCCGCGTCGCAAGCCCAAGCGCGACGGCATAATCGGGAGCCTGCGCGCGAAACTTCTGCGTGTCGACTCTCCGGTCGAGTTGCAGGCGCGCAAACGGATTGGCGATCTCAACCGGCGCGCCGATCCGATCGCCGAGTTGCTGGGTCAATCCGGGCATCCGGGCCACCCCTCCACTGAGATAGATGGTGTCGATGGGCTCGTCGCTCGAAGCCGTCCAGAAGAAAGTGAGCGCATGGTGGATTTCATCGATCAGTCCGGACGCCGCAGATTCAAGGTAGCTCGCCTGCAGGTCCGGCGGGATCGCATCGATGTCCTGGCCGGCCTGGAGCGCCTCCGCTTCATCGGTGGTGACCGCAAGGTCGCGGATCAGACTATCGATGATGCTCCTGCCGCCTACTGGTACATCTCCCGTAAAAGTCGAACGTCCATTTTTCAGGATGTTGACGCAAGAATATCGGGCACCGACGTTGACCAGCGCAATCGCACGATCGGTTGGTGCCTCGTAGTTGAGTTCGAACATATTCTCGAGCGCAAAGTAGTCGACGTCGACGACCACCGGCGACAGTCCAGCTTCCCGCAGCGTATCGGAGTAACTGGCGACGATATCCTTCTTCGCCGCGACGAGCAGCACCTCCATCTGTTTGGCCTCATCGACGTAATCGGTGATCTGATAATCGAGATTGACGTTCTCCAGGTCCTCCGGAATGAAATTGCCCACCTCGAAAAGAATGGTGTTTTCCAGTTCGCGCGTCGACTGCGTGGG
>CAZEWD010000053.1:0-14019 GCA_964515725.1 uncultured Binatia bacterium (SeqCode) | reverse complement strand
CCGGCTCGCCGGGACCTGAACTGGTGAACATAACACGGCCACGCAAGGACGGGTGTCCATCGAGATAGGCCTGTTTATAGTCGCCACCATTATCGAGACAAAACAGGATGCGCCCACGGGATTGGCGCAACGTCGGCCATCCCGCTGTCGTGACCGCCTCTTCCAGAGTTTCATGCTCGCCGCGAACATCGTCCGGCGTGATCAACTGTGAAGCCGGAAAAACGGAACGAATTTCAGCATCCAGCGCATCGAATTGTGCCTTATCGAATGGGAGGGGAATCGCCGAACCGGCGATCGGAATGATCTCATCCTTGGCTTCAATGAGGATCATGATCGGCATGTGCTTAGAATGTGCATCGGACCAGCGCTTGACCGTTTGCAGGCAGTCGATCAGTGTCCAACACGTACTTTCGAAATCGAGGTCCTGGACGTGCAACACCTTGAAACCGGGACGCTCCAGTTCCGGAACCCCCGATTCGACCGGCTCATGAATCAATCGCATCCCCATCCGCTTGGCGAACTTTCCGCCCTCGGGATCGGCAAACACATCGATCTCGATCTGACGAACACCCTGCGTTTCGAACTGCTCGTCCAATGGACGATGCGTGTAGGCAAATCCGTAGGCGAGCGATCCCACAGCGCGCACGAGAGCGGTCAGCAAGGCCGGGCGTGGTTCGATGTGGTAGCTGTTGTGAGACCCGATCACCTGAATCTGGTTGAGACGTAGTTCATCATCTCTCGGATAGGCAGGTGCCTCACCACCATCTGCCCCACCACATCCAACGGCAGCAAGAGAGACAAAGAGCAACAAGGGCAGTGCGACAGAGTAAAAAGAGCGTCCGCGAACCGAGAGATCGTTCATACGAGACTACCGCGTAGCGCAGCGCGGCAGTACAACACAATATCGGCCTGCCCAGAACGGCGGCAGGTCAACCATTCAGGTTCGAGGATCGCGCTCAATCCTGCGTGTCTGCCTGACGTTTGACCGGACGAAACGACTTGCTGAGAATTTTCTTCCGCAGCCGGATCGACTCGGGGGTCACTTCGACGAGTTCGTCTTCGCCGATCCATTCAATGCCATTTTCCAGGCCCATCTCGCGATGCGGCGTAATGATGACATTCTCGTCACGTCCGGCAGCACGGATATTTGTCAGCTTCTTCTCGCGACACACGTTTACGTTCAGATCGTTCTCACGCGAATACTCCCCAACGATCATACCCTCGTAGACGCGGGTGCCCGGCGCGATGAACAGTTGCCCGCGTTCTTGCAGGTGGAAAATCGCGTACGGCGGCGCCGGTCCTTCCCGATCTGCCACCATCGCCCCATTGACACGCGCCTGGATGGTACCCTGCCATGGCGCCCAGCCATTGAACAGCGCGTTCATGATGCCCGTACCGCGGGTTTCCGTGAGAAAGCGGGAGCGAAACCCGATCAGTCCACGTGAGGGAACACTGAATTCCAGACGTACACGTCCCGTACCGGCCTGCGCCAACTTGGTCATCTTGCCCTTTCGGACCGCGAGTAATTGAGAGACGACACCGATGAAGTCCTCTGCGACATCGATCACCAACAGTTCCATCGGCTCATGCAGTTCCCCGTCGATCTCTCGGGTAACCACCGTTGGCTTGGACACCATCAGCTCATACCCCTCGCGGCGCATGGTCTCGATCAAAATGGCGAGTTGCAGTTCACCCCGTCCGGTGACACGGAACGAATCGGGTGATTCCGTATCCTCGATGCGCAAACTGACATTGCGGCGCTGCTCCTGGATGAGGCGCTCGCGCAGTTTACGCGACGTCACATACTCGCCCTCGCGGCCAGCCCACGGAGAGGTATTCACCGAGAAAATCATGGCAATGGTCGGCTCATCGACACGGATCCCGGGTAACGGGCGTGGGTCCTCGCAATCGGTGATGGTGTCCCCGATATGGATATCCTCGATGCCCGCGATCGCTACGATGTCACCGGCCGAAGCCGTCTCTACGGCAAGACGCTTCAGCCCTTGCCAAACGTATACCTGCGTCACCTTCACCGGACGTTGGGTTCCATCCATTTGGCATTGCAGATAGGTAGCCCCGGCCTGGAGGGTGCCGTTCTTCAGCCGTCCAATCGCCAAACGCCCAATGTAGTCGTTGTAATCGAGGTTGTTCACCTGGAATTGTGACGGGATACTCGGATCGACCACAGGACCAGGCAGATACCCCGTAATCAGATCGAACAGGGGACGCACGTCCGTGCCTGGCTTTTCGAGATCCAGTGTCGCCGTACCCGCACGGGCATTCGTGTAAACGACGGGAAATTCCAACTGCTCCTCGGTCGCATCGAGGTCAATGAAGAGATCGTAGACTTCGTTCAGCACCTCGTTGATACGGGCATCCGGCCGGTCGATTTTGTTGATGCATACGATCGGCGGCAAACCTGCTTCGAGGGCCTTCTTCAGGACAAAGCGAGTCTGCGGTAATGGGCCTTCTGAAGCGTCCACGAGCAGCATGACACCGTCAACCACAGCAAGAGTGCGTTCCACCTCGCCCCCGAAGTCGGCGTGCCCGGGGGTATCGACGATGTTGATCTTGCAGCCGCCATATTCGACCGCGGTGTTCTTGGCCAGGATGGTGATCCCACGCTCACGCTCGAGGTCAATCGAGTCCATCACCCGTTCTGCCACCTGTTCGTTGGCGCGGAAAATGCCACTCTGATGCAGCATCGCGTCGACGAGTGTCGTCTTACCGTGATCCACGTGGGCAATGATCGCGATGTTACGGATATCGTCGCGTCGCATTTCGCTGGGACTCGTCATACAAGAATTCCTTTTTGCGCTCGGTGGCTGTGCCGGATGGCAGGCAAGCCGGTGCATCCTGAGGATGTGCCGGTCGCCAGATGAATCTGACGTAGTCCCCGTTGGCTGATTTGAGAGAAAACGACTCTTCGAAGGTCGCGTCAAGCCTCCCTGGACACCAAGCCGGGAGGCCCGACGCGGGTTGGACCGATTAGTAACGCGGGGTGAGTTTACCCGACCTGGCGTCGGCCAGACGCCGTTCGACCATGGGCCAGTTCACGTTCGCATAGAACGCCTGCATGTATTTCCCCCGTCCGGCAGCACCGAAATC
Organism: uncultured Binatia bacterium (SeqCode); assembly: GCA_964515725.1. GTDB lineage: Bacteria > Desulfobacterota > Binatia > HRBIN30 > HRBIN30 > CAZEWD01. The sequence goes on along the minus strand of CAZEWD010000053.1, from coordinate 10,911 downwards.
AACCATGTAGGCGTGCTCCCAGACGTCCATCACGAGCAGCGGCACGAACCCGGCGATGTTACCATCTTCGTGGAGTTGCACAAACTGGTTGTTTACCGAGCCACTTGTTGCATCGTAGCTCAGAATGGCCCAACCGATCGAACGCGAAGCACCGGTATTGAGAAAATCTTCTTTGAAGGCATCGATGCTACCGAATCGTTCCGTGAGGAGTGCATGCAATGGACCAGCAGGGTCAATCGCAGGAGCTCCCTTCTTGAGGTTTCCGAAGTACAGCTCGTGCAATACCATGCCGTTGTACTCGAAGCCCATACGGCGTCGTCGATCAGCCGAAACCAGACTGTTGCCCTTACCTTCCTTCCTCAATGCCTCCAATTCATCACGTAAGGCATTCACCTGTTTCACATAGCCTTCGTACAGCCCCCAGTGCTGTGCGATCTGGTCCTCGGAAATGCCCTCCAGACTCTGGGGACGGAGTTCAGATCTGATTTCGTATGCCATCGCTTCTTCCTTTCGGTTGAGTGAGATTTTTGTTTTTGCAAGGCCACGGTCTTTACCGATGGCGCTTGCCAATTCGCCAGAACCAGGACTGTGGTGCAAGCCGGCAATACAGTTCCGGAAGGACTGCCGCCGCTCGGCCAGCGCTGGATCCAGTCCGTTCTTAGCGTGCCGCCGGCAACAAATCGATCATCGGATTACAACTCGAATATTCCGTGACTTTCCGTTCGCACAAGTCCTCAGGGCACGAGGTGGTTACCCGGCTTCCGCATTTGCCGCCCAATGACCTCCCTCCACGACCTGCCTCCCAGCCGTCCACGAAACGAGATTCTACCCATCGCCGAGTCGATGGCAGAAATCGGCAAACTCTGCTTCATGTGAAAGGCAAAGATGGAGGAGGATGGGGCCCGGTGGCCTCCCCGGTCTTCAAAACCGTGTGGGCGACTGCACAGTCGCCGGAGGGTTCGACTCCCTTCCTTCTCCGCCGGACCTACAGATAACGGAAACGCGCCAAAGGCGGGTAAGCTCAAACCACCGAAGTCATGATGGCCCCCGCGGACAGCCATCCTCTCGGACTCATCCCCATACTCGACTGCTGCCGCTCGAACTGCCGCCTTCATGGTCATTTTGAGCGCCCATCGCCGGATCGGTTCGGCCGTCAAAGGCTTGTCGCACCGCTGCCGCGGTGTCACCATATGCCTCCAATGTAGGATGGCCGCGTCTGGCACGGCCGAAGATCGCCCGGGTTCCAGATTCAAAGGAGAGAAATACTGGTGACGGGTCACGCAGAGCAACCTCTTTCCACCCTGAGCCGATCGCCGGGCAGACTTTCCGGTTATGCCGGAGCACTGCTCGCCGTCTCCCTGGCCGTGACGATCCGCTACTTCCTGGATCCATGGCTGGGAGGTACTCACGTCCACGAACTTTTTCTTCTCACAGGTGCGCTGGTCGCTTTTCTTGCCGGTCAAGGCCCCGCAATTGTCGCCCTGGCCGTTGGGTACCTGGCGGGAGACTGGTTCTTCATCCCTCCCCGGCACACAGTCTCGGTGCTGGCCAACCCAGACATGGCTGCATTCCTCGGTTTGACCCTCTATACGGCAACTGGCGGAATCATCCTGCTCATTCTGGATCGCATGGCACGAACTGAGAGAGGGGGGGGAGCGTCTCAATCTGGCGCTTGATGCCGCATACGCCATCTCGTTCGAGTGGGACATTCCGAAGAACAGAGTCCGTCGGGTGCACTCGATCGATCCGGTTCTGGCCAAGACGTCACCAGAAAAGCCGAGCACGATCGAGGAAGTTCGTGAGGCAGTGCACCCCAACGACCGAACTCTTTTCAGCGATCGGGTTCGTGCGGCTCTGGCTGACCCACAAGGTGTGTACGAGTCTGAGTTCCGTGTGTTGCGACCGGACGGTTCCATCGCCTGGCTCCACGAGCGTGGCATCGTGCAACGTGATGGGCGCGGCGAACCACGGCGCCTCATCGGGCTGTCTCAAGATGTCACTTCGCGCGTCGAGGCAGAATCGATCGTGCGTGAGAACAAGCAATGTGCGGAATCCGCGCTGGAAGAAGCCAGACTGGCGATGGCTGCGCTGCGCGAAGCAAACCGTCGCAAGGATGAATTTGTGGCCATGCTCGCGCACGAACTGCGCCACCCGCTCGCACCGATCCGCAGCGCTGCACACGTACTGCGGATCATTGGTCACGGCAATGAGAAAATCGGCTGGGCTCACGACATCATCGAACGACAAGTGGCGCACATGACACGGCTCATCGACGATCTCCTGGACGTTTCGCGAATCTCACGGGGGGTCATTCGGCTCAAGAAGGAATACCTGCCTCTCAGGGACGTCGTCGAGGCCGCAGTAGAGGCCAGCCGACCAATGATCGAGGCACGTGACCACACATTGGCGGTAGAGAGCGGCCCGGATGCCCGGGTGCAGGGGGACCGCACACGGCTCGTACAGATTCTCACCAATCTGTTGACCAATGCCGCGAAGTTCACACCTCGTGGCGGAAAGATCACCATTCGGACCTGGCTAGACAACGCCCAGGCGTCGATTTCCGTCCGCGACACGGGCGTCGGCATTCCAAAATCCGCACAGGAACGGATTTTTGATCTATTCCAGCAGGAGCACCCCCCCGTGGAGCGCAGTCATAGCGGCCTGGGCATCGGTCTCACCCTGGTGCGTAGACTCGTAGAAATACACGGCGGCACGGTCAGCGTCTGTAGTGAAGGAACCGGCAAAGGGTCAGAGTTCGTCATCACCATACCAGTGGCCATGCAGGAGGAGTCACAGGATGAAGAGAGGAGCGAACTACCGCCCATCTCGAAATCGTTGCAGGTGCTCGTCATCGAGGACAATCCGGATACCGCCGAGAGCTTTCGGATTCTTCTCGAACTGAACGGCCATCGCGTCAACGTAGCCCGCGACGGATTCGAAGCCCTCCGGCTATTCGAGGAGTGCCCACCACAAATCGCCTTTGTAGATCTGGGTCTTCCGGGTCTCGACGGATTCGGTGTGGCGCAGCGAATCCGTGCCATGGAGCCAAGGCGCACGGTCCTGGTAGCCATCTCCGGCTACGGAAGTGAAGAGGACAAACGGAGGGCGCTCGACGCTGGTTTCGATGAACATATGACCAAACCGGTCGACCACGAACAGATCCATGCCCTCCTGGGCGGCATCGTCTGAAGCCTTACACTCGGGGAGACCGGGTCCACGAAGTCGCCTCGCCTCGATCGTCCGGCGGTGCCTGACAAAATCGATTTGGGGGGAGTTGCAACTTCGAACACGACTATGCCATGAAACTGCCGGCATTCTTGCCGATCCAAACACCAGGAGGAGATTTTTGATGGCAGATCAAACGGTACAGTTTCCATCCGATGTCACGCCCGAGCAGTTCTTCGAACAGTTCCTACCGTTGGGCTTCGAAGCTAACGCCGCATCGCTCCCGATGGCCGCGACGGCGCAGCTCAACCTCCAATTCAACCTCACCGGAGATGGTGGGGGTGAGTGGCAGGTGGCGATCCAGGATGGCAAGCTGGCGAGCACCAAGGGAAGCGGCGATGCGAATGTCACGTTTACGCTGGCCGTCGACGACTGGCGCGATGCCGTGCTGGGACAAAACGGTGCAGGGATGGAGATGCTCCTGCCCCAACCCAAGGCCGGACGCCCCGACACCAGTGGTCGTGTACGAGAACTCAAGGGTACCATCGCCCTCGAACTGGCGCGTGAGGAGAAAGATCCTTTCAAGATGGAGATGTGCTTCAACAATGTCACAGCCCCACGTACCGTCGTTCGCATGAAGATGCAGGACTACATCGACGTACAGTCAGGAAAAGTACACGGGCAAGAAGCCTTCATGCAGGGTCGCATCCGTGTTGAAGGTGACATGGCTCTCCTGATGCAGATCGCCATGATGACCATGTGAGTGAAATCGAACCGGCCGGTTTCTGCGGCGTGTTTCTCGAGGTCTGACACGGAAGTGCCCACCTCGGGTCCCGCAGAAACCAGCCGGGTATTTTCTTCTTAAAGCGTCAGCGCCTTCTGTAATGCCGGACGCTCTTCGAGTCGCGCCAGATAGGCAGCCGTTTTCGGGTAGCGATCGTTGCTGAGCGCTCCCAACCACTTGGACAACAGCAGGCTGTAACCCAGCATCACATCGGCAGCACTGAAATCCTGCCCGAGAAGATACGGGTTCTCCCCAAAGATATTTTCGACTGCGCCCAGCAGGAAATTCAATTTTTCGAACCCGGCCGCAACGACCGCCGGAATACGTTCTTCTTCGGGCTTCATCATCATATGCTGGGCAATATCGACCAGCGGAGGCATGTAGGTTGCCTCGCTGAAGTGCAGCCACTGGAGGAAGGCGGCACGCTCCGGTGTTCCGGGAGCTGGAGCCAGACGGCCCTCGCCATAGCGTTCGAGGACCCATTCAACGATCGCGCCAGACTCGTACATCGTGACTCCATCGGCTTCGATCGATGGCACCTTGCCGAAAGGATTCAACTTCAGGTAGTCGGGGCTTTTCAGGGCGTCTGGTGTAAACGTCATCGTCTTCAGTTCGTAGGGAAGCCCGAGTTCCTCCAGCAGCCAGAGAATCCGAACCGAACGTGTTCGTGGTGAGTGGTGAAGTCGAATCATCAACAACTCCTTTCGATCCTGCTCTTTTCCTCAAAAGCTCATCAACCGATGCCGTACCCTCTCCTACTGCAATCCCTTCCGGTACAACGAACCAAATAGACGGGTGACCCAGAGCTTCGGAAAACACTGCAGGATCGCCATACCCAAACGATTGCTGAAGCCGGGGATTACGATGGGCTTCCCCTTCAGACAGCCTTCAATGCCTTCACGAGCCACCTGTGGGGCAGAAAGGATCAAGGCGGACGGGATACGCAGCTTCTCGCCCTGCTCGGGGTTGTCGAGCATCTTCGTATCCGTATAACTCGGGCACAATGCGGTTATGATCACTCCGGGGCTCTTGCTTCGCACCTCATCATTGAGCGCCAGCGTGAACGACAGAACGTATGCCTTGGAAGCGGCATATACGTTCTGTTGTGGGATACCGATCCAGGCTGCCGTAGATGCAAGGTTCAGAATACGTCCCTGGCCGCGCGACAGCATATCCTGCAGAAACAAATGTGTCAGCGCGGTGAGTGCAAGAACGTTGACGGTCAGCATCGCCTCCTGCCTTCCCAGATCGATTTTGTCGAAATATCCGTTGTGCAACAGGCCGGCATTGTTCACCAGGAAATCGATGTGGACGCCGAGTTCTTTCGTTCGGCGGTACAACTCCTGCGCCGCCTGAGGTTTGGCCAGATCGCACGGAATCACCTCACAGTTCACGCCGTGTGCGGCTGTCAGGGAGGTGGCAACTTCACGCAGCTTGTTCTCGCGGCGGGCCACCAGCACGAGGTTATAGCCTCGGACAGCCAGAAGCTTGCAGAATTCCACTCCGATACCATCGGACGCACCTGTCACCAGTGCCCAGTTTCTTTCCATCGGATCCTCCCTGTTCGTGTTCATCGCCTTTGGCTGGGTCCGCTTTCAACGTGTACGCAAGATCGATGGAGATCATGCCCCGAGATCATGGGTTTCGCAATTTTCGCGGTTGTACGGCAGATCCTCTCGACAGAACGCCGCCCATATTCAAGAAAGATCGCTGGCACATTTCGACCTGGAGGTGAAAAGCGATGTCGTACCGATATCCGCAAGAAGTGATCTTACGTGACGGCCGCCGTATCCTGCTGCGCCCATTCGAAGCAAAAGACGTGCAGGCGCTGTGGGATTTTTTCCAGAGATTGCCCCTGGAAGTACGGCGTTTTGCCTGGGATCGTATCGACGATCGAGGGGTGATCGAACATTGGGGCGCCAACATCGACTACGGAAAAGTGTTTCCGCTCCTGGCGCTGGATGGCAACAAAATTGTCGCCGACGCCACCCTACACCGCCGTCGCAACGGTCCGCTTCGACTGGTGGGTCGGATCAAGTGGCTGAGTGACCCCGAGTGGCGCAACGTGGGTCTGAGTACCGCCATCATCAATCAATTCATCGATATCGCGCGCCAGAATGGTCTCAGACATTTGTCCACACTGCTCATCTCCGATCTCGAGCATAAGGCGATCAAAGTCCTGACAGACCTCGGCTTCAGCGCCACACGGCTGCCCGGATACGGAACCGATCCCGATGGCGGAGCGCACGACATGACTCTATTGATCTACAAACTCTGAAATCAGAAGCCCCAGATCAAAGATATCGGAGCACGAACGCGCACGGTACGTGCCCCTCCATTCCTGAAGTACAGTTGTAAGGAGTTCTCATGTCCAACGAGTCCTCGATTCCCATTCACGCATTTACCAGCGATGCGCTTGGAGATGGTGACGCACTCGAGGTTGCCGAGCGTATCCGGAAACGAGAGGTCAGTGCCATCGAGGTCGTCACCGCGGCAATCGAACGGGCGAGCAGGGTGGACCCACTCCTCCACGCTATCGAACAAGCAGACTTTGAAAGGGCACTGGACCGGGCAGCAAAACCGGCTCCGGGTATCTTTTCAGGGGTGCCCAGTTTCATCAAGGACAATACCGATGTTGCGGGGCTGCCCAGCGGGCATGGTTCGCGAGCCGTCTCGTCGCGACCAATGCCGGTGGATGGTCCGTTCACACGACAATTCCTCGCACAGGGTCTGGTCTGCCTCGGGAAGAGCCGCCTACCCGAGTTCGGACTCAACGCGTCGACCGAATTCGTCGATGCGGTTCCCGCTCGGAACCCCTGGCACCCGGAATACTCCACGGGTGCTTCCTCCGGCGGTTCGGCTGCTTTGGTCGCAGCCGGCGTTGTCCCGATCGCGCACGCAAACGATGGTGGAGGTTCGATCCGAATTCCCGCCGCCTGTTGTGGTCTCGTCGGACTCAAAAGCACCCGAGGCCGGCTGCTGGAACCGGAGAGAGTCCGTCGCTTACCGGTTCAGATCACAACCGAAGGGGTCGTTACCCGTAGTGTGCGCGATACGGCGCAGTTTTTTGCCGGCGCCGAGAAATTCCATCACAATCCTGCATTACCTCTGATCGGACTCGTAACGGAACCCTCCAGGAGACGACTCCGAATCGGTGTGGTGCTGGATTCCATCACCGGACATCCAACCGACGCAGAAACCCGAAATACGGTGTTGCAGATGGCAAGTCTGCTGGAGGACATGAAGCATCCGGTGGAGGAGATGCCACTCCCGATCCGCAAGAGCTTCGCGGATGATTTCAGCATCTACTGGGGCATGCTTTCCTTTTTCATCGCACGCTTTGGAACACGAGTCATGAGTCCGGATTTCGATGCGTCGAAACTGGACGGTTTTACTCGCGGACTGGGAAGGCACTTTACGAAAAATGCCTGGAAAACACCGGGCGTGCTGTACCGCCTTCGCCGTCTTTCACACGACTACCGGCGCATCTTCGAAAGATACGATGTCATCCTCTCTCCGGTATTGGCACACACGACACCAAAACTTGGATACCTCTCCCCCGTGCAGGATTTCGAGGTTCTCTACGATCGACTCCTCAAGTACGTAAGTTTCACTCCCTTGAACAACGCCGCTGGAGGTCCCGGCATTTCACTTCCGGCCGGTATGTCGGCCGATGGCCTACCGATCGCAGCACATTTTTCCGCAGGGTACGGAGACGAAAAGACTTTATTGGAGTTGGCTTATGAAGTCGAAGCTGCCCGTCCATGGCGACAGATCCACAGATAGGAACAAACCCTGAACTGCGGGGTGACTGGTTACGGGAAATGACGGGCGGATGATCGACATCCCGCAACCATCTTCTATCAGAAAGGTGTCTTTCTGAACTATGGCTAGAGGATCAGGGCCTGATGGAATGGCGGATTTCCAGTTGTCGATGTCGATGCGGCTCCTACGCCGTCTCCTGACACTGCCCGAACCGCTGTTGTCGCGTATCATCGGACGAGCACCGATCATTCAGGACGGGCGGGTACTGAACCGCCGTGTCCAGGCACTCCTTGCACTCGGTGAACGTACTGGCCGGGGACGGCCGGGGCTCGACGTGGCCCTGATGCGGCAATCCTTGAGGCGGCTCGGTCGCCTGGGAATGCCCGGAGCCATCTCGGTGTACGCTGTCGACCGTTACATTCCCGGCCCCGCTGGGGATCTACGGATTCGGATCTATCGAAGCTTCGGAGCAGAACCCGATCCGGCAGCCATTCTCTATCTGCACGGCGGCGGTTGGGTTACAGGCGATCTCGAATCACACGATGGCAGTTGTCGCCTGCTTGCCCGCACCACGGGCTGCACCATCATTGCCGTCGACTACCGGCTCGCACCGGAGCATCCCTTCCCCGCGGCGATCGACGATGCTGTCGCTACGTATGTCTGGGCACACACGCACACGGACGAACTATCGATCGCTCCAGGCCGCATCGGTGTCATGGGCGACAGCGCAGGTGGGAACCTCAGCGCCGTTTTGGCATTGGAGGCGCGGAATCTCGACGTACCTCGACCCATCGCACAGGGCCTGATCTATCCTGCCGTCGATCTCCCATTCGATTTCCCATCACACCGTTCTTTCGGCACCGGTTTTGGCCTGGACACTCCGGTCCTCCACTGGTTCCGGAGACTCTATGCACCTCGAGAAAGCGACTGGACGTCGCCTCGCCTTTCACCTATCCGCGCCGCCGATCTGTCCGGACTGCCACCTGCCCTGGTGGTGACGGCAGGTTTCGATCCTCTGCGCGACGAGGGAAAGGCCTACGCTGAGGCTCTCGCAGCCGCAGGGACGCCGGTACGCTACCGCTGTTACGACGACATGATCCACGGTTTCTTCGGTATGGGTCTCTTACCGGAAGGGATGGCTATCGCCACGGAAATCTGTGCAGCGATGGGAAAACTGATGGAAGCGACTCCCGGGACGCAGAATCCGCGTCCGGCACAATCCACCACCTGATCTGAATTGCGACAGGCAACGGGGAGCGAGTACAACGCGGAAATGGCGGTCGTGTCCGTGCACGGCCGTCTCGTAGGAACAGTTCCGTAACCTTGCAGATCGAGGCGTCGGGCGAGCAGTCAATAAGGGGTTCCCTCACCACCCCCACCCGGCTCCTCGATTCAGTGAGTTTCAGGCTTCACCGTACTGCCGTATGGCCTGGCGACGGCCGTAGTAAAGGTATCCGGCTGTCAGAAGTGTCACACCTGCGGCGTAAATGAAGATCATGAACCCACCGGCCGCCGGATAACTATGGGTGAGAAAATTGGCGATTTGCTTCGTACCGAAGATCGCCGGTGTGAACGGCTGTACCTTTACCGGTGCATCGTGAGCCAACTCGTGGCCGTAAATGTAAAGTTTGTAGACGAACCGCGCGAATGCAAAGGTGCACACGTAGAGCGATACCACGGTAAGATCGATCAACGAGCGCGTCGTACCGATCAACGCAACACGCAGCGCAAGAAGCGCAAGAGCGCCAAATCCGAATGGCAACCAATCCAGATCCGACATCTCTTCCCGGCTGAGCTGCTTCATGCCGATGTAATGGTTGAGTGTGTTGATCTCCTGTAAATGCTGGCCTTCGTTCCCTGCTTCGAGCTTGTAGGAATAGATATCGAGGTACAGTCCCTTCGGGTATTGCGGAGCAAACATCGAGATGCGCCACATCGGCAGCGTAAAACTCAACACCAGGGGAACGATGATCGCCAGGAGGAGGAAGCGGACCTTCATCTGAATTGGTGAGTCGAGATACGCGTAGAACTTTTCAATCATCAGTGGTTTCATCATCAACCCTCTTCTTTCTGATTGCTCGTGGGCACGGCCTTCAGGCAACATCACCACGAGTGAATCGGACGTATGCCAGAATCCAGGCGCTCGCCCCGGCCACCATCGGCCAGAGAACGCCAAAGGCAAGCAGCGCCATCGCACCAACACGATTCGCCACGTAAAACCCGACCGGTCCGAGAGTGGAAAGCTCCGTATCACCGGCCGATAAAAGAGCCATGCGTGCCGCCTGCACCGGATTGATCAGCGCCAACCCGAACACCGCTTGCGGCTGCAAACGCCACTGCAGCATCACGCCGATCAGCGCAAAATCGAGCAGGGCCACAGCAAGGATCCATACGACCAACGCGATCGTCGCCGAACGGGCCTGATTCGTGACAAAAGTCGAAACGGCCAGCCCCATCCCGAGGAACGCCGCCAGGAGCGAAGCGCTCACCACCATGGCCTTCAACAGCACATCCCAGGTAATCGCACTGTCGAACAGAATCTTGCCGGCAAGTGCCAGAACACCAAAGAGCAACAGCAGGGGAACTGTCAGCACCAGGTAGCGTGACGCCGTAACACCGAGAAAATACGCACCACGGCGGATCGGATGGCTGAACAGCACTTCCAGCGCTCCTTCCTCTCGTGCGCGATTGATGACCTGCGACGAAGCGGTAAGCGCCAACAACGGAAGAACCATCAGCATTGCATGGCTCAAACCGATCATGACCCGCCCCATGCCCGTGAAGCCCAACAGTGTCGATTCCCGCATACCGACGAACACGAAGACGGCCCCGAGTACTGCGTAGAGTGTCATGCAGAACAAAGCCCAACGCGAACGAACCGTTTCCGCCAGATCGAGGCGAAAGATCGCCGTGAAATCGCGGATTCCCAGAGAAGCGCTTCGCAGTTTGCCCCGGCTCACCATGCCTCAGCCTCCTGCACCCTGGCGCGACAGAACCTGAGCACGCGCCTGCTCGTAGGACAGAGCGCCTTCCTGATCGCGATCGACTGCAGCCAGACCGAAGTTCATCGGCGTGGAGACGGCTGGTACGAATGCCACCTCACTCCGTCTCACCCAACGATCCTCCCGCGAGTGATGGAACCAGATCTCATGCACATCGGGCCGTGCGGCCTCCATGTAAGAAAAAAAACAACCCGG
>CAZEWD010000052.1:11469-14024 GCA_964515725.1 uncultured Binatia bacterium (SeqCode) | reverse complement strand
GACATCCGTACCGGCGATTACTATTCGTTGCTCCTCTTCTCGACGCTGGGGATGGTTCTGATGGCGACGGCCACCGACCTGATCGTCATCTTTCTCGGGTTGGAAGTGATGTCGATCGCTGCCTATGCACTGGCTGGAATCTGGCGATCCCAGGTGCGGGGGAACGAGGCGGCACTCAAGTATTTTCTTCTGGGTGCCTTTGCGACGGGCTTTCTTCTGTTCGGGATCGCGCTCGTTTACGGCGCTGCTGGAACGACGTTGCTCGAACCGGTCGGCAAGATGGCGGCCTCCGTGACCGGCGATCAGCGGACGCTCCTGATCTGCGGCATGGCGCTCCTGATCGTAGGATTCGGTTTCAAGATTGCAGCCGTACCGTTTCACGTCTGGGCGCCTGATGTGTACGAGGGGTCGCCGACAACGATTACCGCGCTCATGGCCGTTGGGATCAAGGCGGCGGCGTTTGCGGCCTTTGCCCGTGTCTTGATGTCGACCCTGGCGGTGATGTCGGCGGATTGGACCGGCGTGTTGTGGGTCCTGGCCGTTCTGACGATGACCGTCGGGAACGTAACCGCTCTGTTGCAACGGAACATCAAGCGGATGCTGGCCTACTCGAGCATCGCGCATGCAGGCTATCTGATGGTTGGGATGGTGGCGGGTAGCGATCTCGGGGGTGGTGCGTTGTTGTTCTACCTGATCGCCTACACGCTGATGACGATTGGCGCATTTGCCGTCGTCGTTGCTCTGGGCCGTCGTGGCGAGCTGAATGAGAACCTCGACGATTACGCCGGGGTGGGCATCCGCAGCCCGTTTCTCGGAATGGTCATGGCCATTTTCATGCTGTCACTGGCAGGCATCCCGCCGCTCGCGGGTTTCGTCGGCAAGTTCTACATCTTCAGCGCGGCAGTCAAAGCCGGCTATATCTGGCTCGTCCTCATCGGCGTCATGAATAGTCTCGTATCCGTCTACTACTATGTGAGCGTCCTGGTCCGCATGTACATGACGGAGGGTGGCGTCGAGATCGTGCGTCCTTCGAGCCGCCCGTATCTATTTGCGACACTCGTGCTGGCGGCGCTGAGCACGGTCATGATCGGACTGTTTCCCACGGGCCTTTTCGAATTGGCCCGTCAGTCCTTCCTCTCCCTCGGGTAAGCGCAGCACTTGAAAACCGGCATCGAGCGGCCGGTCGCTGCAAAGCAGGTTGGCGGAAGCGTCCCCACGACGGTTACTTGACTGGTTGCAACCGCTGCCCTAGCGTCCGCTCCTGGAGCAGGGAGGTCCCATGGTAGAGAAGACGATCGAGCTGACGGGTGTTTCCGCCAGCAGCATCGAGGAAGCCGTCAACATCGCCGTATCGCGTGCCGCGGTGACCATCCAGAACATTCGCCGTGTGCGCGTCAAGGAGATCCAGGCGACGGTCGACAATGGCGGTGTGATGCACTGGCGTGTGACCGTGGATTTGTCCTTCAGCGTTTCGGATCGACTGCACGAATAGAAGCCACGGCAGCTTGCATGGCTGATACGAAATTGCGCGAGATCCTACCGGGGATCTTTGTCGTTCACCTCCCGTTGCCGATGAAGCCAACGATCGTGAACGTCACCCTACTGCACTCGGGGGAGGTCTGGGCGCTCGTCGACACCGGCATCCATTCGATTGAAAGCCTCGATTCGATCGAAGCCGCGATGCGGTTGGCGGGGTGCCGTCCCGGGCAGTTGCGCGCCATCATTGCCACGCACCACCACCCGGATCACTTTGGAGCGTCGGGGGTCTTGAAGGAACGCACCGGAGCCGTGGTGTACATGCACGAGAGAGAAGCGCAACAGGCACAACAACACTATCGGCCGGGACGGTTCTCCGATGAGACGATGGCGTTTTTCGTACGCCACGGCCTTCCGATGGACCGATGGGGCATGGTGCCGTCGGCAGGCGATTTCTGGGCGCAGTTATAGCAGCCCGCGGAGGTGGACCATTTCCTCGTGGACGGCGAGGTGCTGAGAATCGGTCAGTTCGAGTTGGAGGTCATCGAGACGCCCGGTCACACCGGGGGGCATTGTGTCTTGTTTCTGCGAGGCGAGCGGGTGCTCATTGCTGGTGATCATCTTCTCCCGAGGATCACACCCCACGTGGGATATTACCCGGGTGGCTCCGCTAATCCATTGGGAGACTTTCTGGCATCGCAGCGCAAAGTCCAGCCGTTTGCGGTGGATTTTGTGCTGCCGGCCCACGGCGGCGTCTATTCGGATCATCGCCGGCGTGCCAATCAGATCATCCGGCATCACCAGTACCGATTACGGGAGATGCGGGATCTCGTCCGGAACCGCGCACTGACTGCCTACGAGGTTGCCAGCGAGGCCTGGGGTTTCGGGATCGACGGGCCTCTGCAGGTGCAGTTCCCGGCCACGTTCGAGTCCCTTGCGCACCTCGAATTCCTGCGGCTCGAAGGGCGCGTTGCGTGTGAGGAGGTCGATGGCAGGATCCGTTATCGGGCGATATAAGGTGGCCGCGTTACCATCAGGGGGCTCTTGTAAGTATCCGAAAAGATTCTGAACTTGAAGAG
>CAZEWD010000052.1:10080-11459 GCA_964515725.1 uncultured Binatia bacterium (SeqCode) | reverse complement strand
GGTCATCGCGCGTCATCTGGTTGTACGTATAAAATGGGCGTGCTAACAAGCCCAGAATTTTCCACGAGTGGAGGAGAGCGTCGATGAAGAAATTTTCGGTCTGTGTGTCAGTGCTGATGGCCGCCGGGCTGGTGAGCGCCGCCCATGCGCAGGACACGAGTAAGCTCGTCGAGTACTACAAGCGGAAGGCGAATGTTCCGCCCAATGTGAACCTGACGGTTTCGCCCCTGACGGATTCCAAGATCGCGGGCGCCAAGGCGGGCACGTTGGAAGCGAATAACCAGAAAGTCCCGTTTACGATGTCGGCCGATGGCCGTTACGTAGTGTTCGGTGAATTGGAGGACCTGACGGTCGATCCGTTTGCAGCGGTAATGAAAAAGATCGATCTGAAAGGCGTTCCGTTCAAGGGTGGCAAGGATGCCAAGGTGGTCATTGTCGAGTATTCGGACTTCCAGTGCCCGTTCTGCTCGAAGGGCTACAATACGATCGAGAAGCAGGTTCTGACCGAGTACGGCGACAAAGTGAAATTCTATTACAAGAATCTGCCTCTGAGCTTCCACCCGTGGGCCGAGCCGGCAGCGATTGCTGTCGAGTGTGCGGCACAGCAAGACGAGGCGGCCTACTGGAAGATCTACTCCTACTACTTCGAGAACCAGAAGGACCTGAATCCGCAGAATCTGAAGGAGAAGACCCTCGAGCAGATCAAGGGCACCAAGGTCGATCAGAAGAAGTTTGAAGATTGTTTTGACAACAAGAAGACCGCGGATATCGTCAAGGCACAGGCGGCCGAAGCGCAATCGCTTGGCATCCAGGGCACTCCTGGTTTCATCCTCAACGGACGCGCGCTCAAGGGCGCTTACCCGTTCGAGCAGTTCAAGGCGATCATCGACGACGAATTGGCGCGCCACTGAGGCGGATTTCTCGATGTTCGAGTTTTCAGGGCGGTTCGCGAGAGCGAACCGCCTTTTTTTTCCGCGGGCGTCGAAATCGTTTGAGGGGCTTGCAAAAGCAGTTTGGGATGTAGGAATGTCGGGTGGGATGGGGGTGTAAAGTGGCTTTGAAAAAGAAAGGCGGTTCTAAGCGACGATCACACAAGCTGGGGATGGTGCTCTCCGGTGGAGGAGCGCGCGGAGCTTTTCAGGTGGGGGTGTATGAGACACTCCTGCAGGATCCACGGTTTGCCGAGGGGCCGGCCGTACTTTCCGGGACATCCGCTGGCGCCATCAACAGTTCTCTGATTGCGGCAGGCAAAACGCCTCGTGAGATGATGACGTTTTGGAACAACATCGCCGACAATCCGCCGGTTGCCGTGAGTTCCCGTTTCTTTCACACGGCCAGACAGACCGTGGCGCGTCTTGCCGCCCGAGAATTTGCTCACG
>CAZEWD010000052.1:6960-10070 GCA_964515725.1 uncultured Binatia bacterium (SeqCode) | reverse complement strand
GCACGCAATCATCTTCCCCTCAAGCCCGGGGGATGGATGGCTTTCCTGGTGGAATACCTGCTGACGGTTCGTTTTGAACTCGTCAGTGATCTTCTCGAAGGGATCCGAGAGGCGTTTCTTGCCGATACGAGCGCATTGCGGGAACGGCTCGTCGATACGTTCGGTGGTGAAACGGTGCCGAATGATCGCGGCGTCGATCTGGCGATCAACACGGTGGACGCACATACGGGCCAGGTCGTCCGTTTCGTTACCAAAGAAACTCCCCACACCCGGCCACCTGACTACCACCTGGTCGATGCGATTACTGTCGATATGGTGTTGGCGAGTTGTAGTATTCCGCTTTTCTTTCCACCCGTCCGTGTGGGGTCCCAATTCCTGTGGGATGGCGGTTTGCTGGTCAATACACCGCTGGCGCCGGTTGTCGCCCTCGGAGCGGAAGAAATCATTACCGTCCTTGTGACCGAGCCTCCCGATCCCAAGGGTGGTCCGTTTGCTCATTTTGGCCAGGCCGTCGAGCGCACCGTGGACAGCTTTCTCGAGAACGCGTACAACGTCGACCGCAAGCTGCTCCTCGAGAGGAACCGGTTGGCGAACCTCGATACCGGCTCGTACCGCGCCGTCACTCTGTATGATGCCGTCCGTCCGGCTCGCGACAACACATTCAACGCTGGTTCCTATCTCTACTTCGAGCGGGAGGTGCTTGCCGCGATGCAAGCGGCAGGCCGCCGGGCAGCCTCTGTATGGCTCACCGCGGGACCTCGCGTCGATCACCTGGAGGAAGCAGCGGCAGCGGCCTGAAAGTTTGCGGCTCCCACTTCCCGACCGTGAGAGTTGGCGGACCAACGATCCTTCCAACTCTCACAATCGCTTCGGTTCGGTTCCGGATGGCCTGGCGGCATTCGCCGCTCAGTAGGCGACAGTGGCTTCGAGCCCACCCGATTCGCCGCGTATGACGATCAATCTCGACATGCAGGGCATGCAGTAGACCCGATCGCCGGGACGTAGTTCCCGCGTGGAGCGAATGATGACCTTGCAGACCGGACAGACGACCTCGTTCGGCGCCAGCGTGTCTCCGGGACCACGTGATTTGCGGTAGAATTTACGAAACCGTTTCGGGACCTCATCGAAGCCGGTCTCTTCGAGGACATACCTCCGGCGAGGGGAATCCTCGCGCTCGTCCTCTTCCAGCACTTCGAGCGGATCGGTCATCCTAACAACCCCAGGCGTTCTGTGGCCTCGACGTATGCGCGGCCGAGTTGATCCCGTTCGGAAGACGGCACGTTGAGATCACGTGCCGTCTCCTCGATGGTGTCCAGGACAAGATGGTCCATGTCCTTCTTCAGTTGGCCCAGCCTGACGCGGGTGTGCGGGGCGGCCTGGAGGCGGCGTCCCAGTTCATTTTCGCCAAAGCCCATGTGGCGCCGTTCGTCCTTCACGATGCCGGTGAGGATTTCCTTCGTGATCGGATCGGCCTCGCGAATGTGGTGCTGGAAGACGGCGAACTCGAGCGCTTCGAGGATGACGTTCTGGGCGAAGATCGCCGCCTCCCAGTCCTTGCTGGCAACGAGTTCGAGCAGCCGGCGGCGGAAGAGTTGCAGGCTGCGATTGCCTCGCCGCTCCACCTCCGCCTCCGGATCCTTCACGCCCAGCGAGCGCAACCTGTGCAGGAGGATTTCCAGGTGGCGGCCTTCGTCGACAACCTGAGTCGAAAGAAAAATTTTTGTCGGCCGGTTCGGCGCAATGGCGATCAGACCGCTCGAGCCTTCCAGCGCGGCCGTCTCGCCCAGACAGTAGTTGCACAGGACACTGACGAGTCGATCTCGATCCCCTTCCTCGAAGGGTACGTCTTGAGTTTCCGGCTTGTGGCCATAGGTGAGGCCGGCAAGATACCCCTCCACCGCTTCGAACCAGAACTCGAAGGAGTGTACCTGTTCGATGAATTCCTCGGGATCGAGGTCGTGGACCTCCGTGGATCGCATGCTGCCCCTCGCTGCCATACGACTACGGCCGAGCCGGCGTCTGGTATTCCAGTCCGATTCTGCCGAGGCGGGTCTTGAACTCCTTGAGGACCGTGTCCGCCAGTACCTGTTCCATGTCCTCCGGCTGCATCCGGGCCAGGTCCACACCTTGATAATTCGCCTGGATGTCTTGAGTTCCCAGTGTCTTTTCGAGTCTGTCGAATTCGGCCCGCATCGGATTGTTGCGGAACGCATCAGCGAAGGTCGCAAGCATGTGGTAGGACATGTCCTTTTGCATCTTTTCGATTTCGCCCTTGCGCTCGGGATTCTCCTTGAGGAGCGAACCGATCCGGTTTTCTCCAAAGCCGACGTGGCGGCGCTCATCGGCAATCGTGCCAGAAAGTGTGCGCGCAAATTTCGGATTCATGGCCTCACTGAGGGCATGGAGCATCTCGAAGACACTGAAGGCCATGCCCTCGAGTACGATGTTCTGCCCCACGACGCCGGCAATGAAGTCCTTTTTGTCGACCTTCTCCAGCAGGACTTCGGCAAATTTCACGAGATTGGGATTCGCGTAACGCTGAATCGTGGATTCCAGGTCCGCTTTGGCCACACCGAGGTCGAACAAACGCTGCGTGAAGATCTCCACATGTCGCGCCTCGTCAAGGGTCTGTGTCGCAAGGAATCGCTTGCTCGCTTCGTCTGGCGCCGCGTTGATGAGACCGGACGATGCTGAAAGGGCACACCGCTCTCCCACGACGAGCTGCACGGTCGAGCGGATCGTCTCTTCATGCAGAACCGGGTTCTCGAGCAAAATTTCCGGCTCTTTGTCACCGGGCTGGTGGCCGTATTCCGTCCCGTCCAGATACCCCTGGGGGCATGATTCCAGCCAGCTCTGAATGGAATATCCCGAAAGAAAATCAGCCATGAAGTTGTCCTCCTCGTCCGCTCGGGAGTTGGATTACCCATCCTTGCGAAATGGGCGCCCGAACAGATAGGGCAAATGCAAACAAGATTTGTGCCGTGATGTATGTTCCATTCGAATTAGGACAAATGTTAGTTCAATTAGTGAGGTCTGTCACGAATATGCGAATCACTAGGTCTGCATTCTCCTGCAAATAGGAAGAAGCCCTGAAGGATTCTGAGTGCGGG
>CAZEWD010000052.1:0-6950 GCA_964515725.1 uncultured Binatia bacterium (SeqCode) | reverse complement strand
CGGGTAGCGGCGGAATCTGTGCTGGAAACGGGCCGCTCACGAAGCGGCCTGAAGCGTAAAGGGCACTTCCCCGTAGATCGTGGCGATGCTGGCAATCGGTTACCCAACGCCAGATTCCGGACGGTCAATCGTTGGAGTCTTCAATGTACTGGACGGGAATTCTCTTCACACTCACAGGCCAGGGAGAACCCCGCCCGTCAGGCTCCGATATCGAGCACGGAACGATAGGAGTCCCATCCCCGGCAATGGCGGCAAAACCCCACCCATACGGCCGATGTGTGATGGCAGTTCCGGCATTCATAACGGTCTGCCATCCCATCACTTCGCGCATAGGCGGCGAGCGCTTGTTCCGTCTGCCCGCGTTGCCGGTAAACCTCAGCCCAGATTCGCTGATAGTGCGCAGAACGTTCCGTGTCTCCCTGGATGGTCTCCAGTTCACGAGCCGCTTCTTCCGGGTTGCGATCGGCCAGGTGGAGCATTGCGCTGGCGGCACACAGGTGGTCGTTGTTCACGGTGCCGGAGCGCACTTTGCGGAGGAGACTGCGAATACGATCTCGATGTCGCGTCTCGCTCGCGAGTCCGGCCAGCCGTTCGACGAAAACGCTGCGAGGCGTCGATCTCAGGCCGCGTTCCCACACGGCCGATGCCTCGTCGGGGCGGCCCAACTCGATCAGGCAATCACCAAGGCTGACGAGGATGGGCGCCGCAACATTGCGGCCGCCCGATAGATTTTCCAGCGCTGTCAGGCGCGCAGCAGGATCGGTCAGTTCCAGTGCTGCCAGGTAGCGCAACTCGATCAAAAGCTCACGTTCACACAGGACCTGCTGTGGGTCGCGCACTTCGGCCAGGTAGGAGTCTTGAATCTGTGCCGCTTCTCCCCAACGCCCGACTTCGATCAGGGTATCTCGGAGCATTTTGAGGACACGCGGTGCGCGGGGATGCAGAGCACGCAAGCGTTCGAGAGCTTCGATGCTGGGTCCGATTTCCCCGGCAGACCGGTGCGCCCTGGCCAGCGCCATGAGGAGATCAGGATTGGTATGGTGCTGTGCTGCGGCATCGAACAGGACACCTCGGGCGCGATGCAACTCGCCCGTATCGCAGAACGAGGCGGCAAGGGCCAATACGGCCCGGGAGTCCTCCGGCCGGCGGACCCAGGCCTTTTGCAATAGTGCCCGGCCGCGTTGTGCGTCGCCGTTCCAGATGAGTTGTTCGCCACTCTCTTCCCATTGATCGATGCGTGTCCGCCGCTTTTCCCTGCGTCCTGTACGCCAGACGCGCAGGGCGCGTTGTCCAGCCTGGACGGCCACGATTGCCAGCGTGGTAAGGACTCCAATGACGAAGGCTCCACCGATCAGGGCACCCACATTCCAGTGGACGGTCCTTGTGTGGGTGATGCGGAAATCGACCGATTCCCCATTGAGGAGAACCAGGTAGATCACCAGGCAAACCATCGCCAGGCCCACGAGAATCGCGCGTTTCATCGGTGGCCCACCGCGTTATCGTGCCTGGTTTGCCAGGCGTAGATCGCGCGCCTGCGTCTCGTAGGGTTCGGGCAGCGCCACCCGGGGCGCCTTGGCCCACAATCGCTCCAGGTCGTAGAATTCGCGCACCGGCTCGAAGAAGATATGGATGACGACGTCGGCGAAATCGAGAACGACCCAGTGGCCGTGCTGGTAGCCTTCCACGGCGAGCGGCAACTCGCCGGTCTTTTTCATCGCCTCCTCGATGCTCTGCGCAATCGCTTGCACCTGTGTGTCGGAGCGGCCCGTACAGACGATGAAATAGTCGGCAAGGGAGGTCAACGCACCGACCTCGAGGATCACCAGATCATAGGCTTTTCTGTCCAGCGCCGCTTTGGCACACAACAGGGCCCGTTCACGACTTTCGTCACGTGTCACCACGCAGCAGGCCTCCGCAGATAGAGTTGATGGCGGGCGATGTATCGAACGACCGCCTCGGGGACCAGGTAACGGATCGAGAGTCCGGCCTGGATTCGTTCACGCAGGTCCGTGGCTGAGATGTCCAGGTCACGGATTCTCTGAAAACGTACGCGATGTCCTGATCGGTGCACGAGTGTTGTCGTATCGGGCGAGTAGCAAAAGTCTCTCCGTGCGGCAACCGGAAGCAGACTACGCAGATGCCGCACTTCGTATTTCGGCCTCGATGTCACGACGATGTCGCACAGGCCAAATAATGTCTGATATTCCTTCCATGTGCCGATCTCGCTGAAGGCATCGAGTCCGATGATGAAGGTGAAATGCGCCCGCGGGCGGGATTCCTTCAGCGAGCGTAGTGTATCGACCGAGTAGGAACGCCCGCTTCGTTCGAGTTCGATGGCCGAGGCCCGAAAACGGCGGTTTCCTGCGACGGCGAGTCTCACCATCGCCAGACGATGCTCGGCGCTGGCCAGATGAGTGCCCTCTTTGTGGGGCGGGCTGGCGGAAGGAATGAAGAGAACGCGGTCGAGAGCTTGCGTTTCGCAAACTTCTTCTGCGCTGTGCAAGTGGGCATAATGAATCGGATTGAACGTGCCACCGAGAATGCCGATGTGGCATGCCGTTCCCGCCGGAATGGGATGCCGAGTCAACCTCTCACCTGGCCATTGCCCGAGATCACGTATTTGTAGGTGGTCAGCTCACGCAGACCCATCGGACCTCGCGCGTGAAGCCGGTTGGTCGAGATGCCCACCTCTGCACCGAAACCGAACTCGTAGCCGTCGGTGAAGCGCGTCGATGCGTTGACATAGACAGCCGCCGAGTCGACCTCTTTCTGGAATCGCCGGGCGTTTCCGTAGTGATTTGTGATGATCGCATCGGAGTGACCGGTCCCGTAGGTGTTGATGAAGGTGATCGCCTCGTCGAGCGAGTCGACCACTTTGATCGAGAGAATGAGATCGAGATATTCCGTGCGCCAGTCGTCTTCGGTCGCAGGCTTGATGCCTTCGATCAACGCCTGCGTGCGCGGGCAACCACGCAACTCGACGCCGGCCTCGCGCAGTTGACGTGCCATGCCGGGTAAAAACCGTGGGGCGATGGCGTGATGGACCAGCATCGTCTCCATGGCATTGCACACACCGGGACGCTGCACTTTGGCGTTGAAACAGATCGATTCCGCCATGCTTGGATCTGCGTATTCGTCGACATACGTGTGGCAGATGCCGGCGTAGTGCTGCACGACGGGAATGCTCGAACTTTCGGTAATGGCTCGAATGAGGCTCTCGCCACCACGTGGCACGATGACGTCGATGAATTGGCTCTGCTTCAACAGGACTTGAACGGCCTCGCGGTCCCGCGTCGGAACGAGTTGGATTGCGGCGGCAGGCAAGCCCTGTTCGCGGACGGCGCCCGAGAGGACATCTGCAATGGCCCAGTTGGTATGAAACGCCTCGGATCCGCCTTTGAGCACGACTGAATTCCCCGATTTCAGACACAGCGCCGCTGCGTCCGCCGTGACATTCGGTCTCGATTCATAAATGATACCGACCACGCCGAGCGGGATGCGTACCTGGGCAATCTGCAGGCCGTTCGGACGCAACCATGTGGAGATCGTTTCACCTACGGGATCGGGGAGGGCTGCGATTTCGCGGATTCCCTGTGCCATGGCGGCGATGCGCGATTCATTCAGAGTCAGACGGTCGAGGAGTGCTCCGGAAAGCCCTGCTTTCTTTGCGTCGGCCAGGTCATGGCCGTTGGCAGTGAGCAATTCCGGCGTCCGTGCCTGGATCCGTTCCGCCGCGAGGCAGAGGATACGATTCTTGGTGTCCGTCGGCGTGTTGGCCACGAAACGTGCCGCCGAGCGGGCCGCCTTGCAGAGGTCGATTACATGGTCGCGTACATTCATGAAGGACACGATACCCGATCACCCGGCGTGCGCAAAGTGGAGCATCGGCAGGATTTGGTAGGAAACGGCTGCAAGGGCCGGAGGAGGGATCTGTACCGGTGGGATCATGACCCTCCACTCGAGTATAGCGGCGTTGCCCGGCTGCATTGACAACCTGCCGATCGGACGGGTAGTTCCGAACGAGCGGTCGCCCCATGGCACATGCGGCAGTTCTGGAAGTCGCCTCGCGCGACAAGATCATCGACGCGGCAGAGCAGCTTTTCGCGCGTCGGGGCTTTGCCGGCGTGGGTCTGCGCGAGGTGGCGGATGCGGCCGGGCTGGGCAAATCTTCCCTGTTCCACCATTTTCGCAGCAAGACCGAGCTTTATGCGGCAGTGGTAGGCCGGATCCTCGATCTGTTCGATGAGCGGACCGCTCTGGCCCTGGCCGCAGGAGGCGGTGTGGTGGAGAGATTCGATCGGTGGCTGGATGCCCTGATCGATACCATTGCCGAACACCGTAATTCTGCGCGCCTGCTGCTGCGATCTCTCTTCGAGGATGACGACCTCACGGGAGAGAGCGAGGAGGAGCAGCGCGTCGACCGGGCGATACACCGGCTTTTCTCACGTGCCGAGTGCCTGCTGCGGGAGGGAATGGAGCGCGGCGTGTTTCGCACGGCCGATGTTCCTCATATGATGCAAAGCCTGGTGGGCCTGATCGTGTACCATTTCGCGTCCGGCGAGTTCGGAGAGGAGCTTACCGGACAGTCTCTGTTTTCGGCCAAGGCGGTCCGAAAGCGCAAACAGGAAGTCAAGATGCTCCTGCATGGTGGCCTGATGGCCGACAAACGCAGACGTGGGAGCAGATCCGGAGAAGAGAGGTTCTGAATGGAAAAATTCCTTGCCGAGCACCGGCGAAAGCTGGGTGATTTCGAAGTGGTGGATTTCGTTGACGAACAGGAAATCGCCGCTCTGCGCCGCAGGATCGATGTGGATGTGCCGGTCGATCTGCACTGGACCTGGGAGTACGGCAGCGAAATCGAAGAGCTGCGTGCCTTGTACGAGCGTGGCAAGAAAGGGCAGTGGAACGCCGAAACAGATATCGACTGGTCGATCCCGTTTCCTCGTGAAGAGTGGTTCATGCCACGCGAGAACGCTTTGTTGATGCCCACCCTTCTCACCATGATGGGGGCCGATGAGGCAACCTGCCGGGAGGCGGCCTTCGACGAGTTCACTCACCTGATGTCCCAACTGTTGCATGGAGAGCAGGCGGCATTGCAGTTGTGCGGCCAGCTCACGAACACCTGCCCGACGATGGATCAGAAATTCTACGCTGGATCCCAGGTGATCGATGAGGTGCGCCACGTCGAGGTGATCGCCAAATTTCTGCAGCGCAAGATGGGACAGATCCATCCGATCGATCCCACCCTGAAAATCCTGCTCGACAAGTTGCTCGAAGCGCCCACCTGGAAACTAAAAACACTGGGCATGCAGACCCTGTTCGAAGGAATGGCCGTCGGCATTTTCGATCAGATCGCCCGGGCAACCTCGAATCCGCTCCTCAAAGACATGATTCGGCGTGTGCAGATCGATGAATCGCGACATGCTGCGTTTGGCGTGTTGCAGATGCGCCAGGTGGTCAAGACCGCAACCCCGGAAGAAATGATCGAGATGGAGGATTTCGCATTCAACGTTCTCGAAACATTGAATGCGAACCAACAACTCGATTTTCTGCGCACCGCGGCCCCGACGTACGGTCTCGATCCGGAGGCCGTCGTCACCATGCTCCACGGCCTGCCGCAGTGGGCTCAGATCAACAGCGAGGTTTATATGCATACGGTGGTACCGAACCTGAAACGTCTTGGCCTGATCACCGAGCGCACCGAGGAGCAGTACCGTAAGATCGGTGTCTTGTGGGGAGATCGGCCGTCCGACGGCCACGAACTCCCCCTGGTGAACTGAGAAGACAGGAAGAGCCACCACCCGCGCTCTTTGGATGTACGCGGAGGGATCTCCATCTCTTCGCGGGCACTGCGGGAGCGTGGGTGGTCGTTCCGGGGCGGGCGAAATCCCGAATATCGAAAAAGAAGGTGGACAAATCCACGAAATTGGCGGGAGTGGACCGGCAGTGCGTGAACGGAAGATCGGCGCGGCTCGTTTGGAATTGATCCATGGGAACATCGTGGAACAGGACACCGATGCCATCGTAAATGCGGCCAACTCGGGTTTGCGTGGCGGTGGTGGCGTTGACGGTGCAATCCACGCTGCCGGCGGTCCCGCGATCATGGCCGAGTGCCGTGCTCTCGGGGGATGCCCGACTGGCGACGCAAGAATCACCGGTGGTGGAAAGCTCAAGGCACGCCATGTGATCCATGCGGTGGGTCCCGTTTACCGTGACGGCCAGCGCGGCGAGCCCGAGTTGCTCGCCAGCGCTTACCGCCGCTGTTTCGAGATCGCATCGGAACATGGGCTTCGATCCCTGGCGTTTCCGTCCATCAGTACGGGCGCTTATGGATATCCGATCGCAGAGGCGGCTGAGATCGCCATCGGCGTTGCCGTGGCGTTGTTACCGCAGTACCCCGAAATCCTCCTGGTGCGGTTCGTCCTTTTCTCGCCTGCCGATCTCGAAGTCTATGAGCATGCACTCGATCACTCCGCCAGACAGCCCTGATCGCACCCATCGCCATTGATCCTGTTTCCATCGTCGCAGTTTTCGTGATCGCCTTGCACGATCCCGTCTCCACAGGTGCTGGGATGACACTCCAACCGTAGATTGTCGGTGTCTTTCCGGCCGTAGGATGTGGTGGTCTCGACACGGAGTTTCTTGGACCGCTTCAGGAGACGTCCGCTGCGGTTGCGGCGCAGCGGTACCACGATTTCGAAGCTGTCGGTGCACAGGTTGGGTGTGGCATTCTCCATCCCGACGAACACACGGGCGTGCTTGCGCACGATGGTCAATCCCAATCCGGCAATGCCCGCCTGCTCCTCGAGTGTCTTCAGGTTTTCGACGTCCGCACTGTCGCCGAGACGAGCCGGATTGGGGAATTTGACTTCGAAGATCTGCGCGTCTGACGGCACACATTTGCCGAGGCGTGGGTCCTGATTGTTGACGCAGAACTTCATCTGGACATG
>CAZEWD010000051.1:3220-14149 GCA_964515725.1 uncultured Binatia bacterium (SeqCode) | reverse complement strand
CTGAACATGCGCGGCGGTTTTTCGTCGCGCGGCCCATGGATGAAGTCAGCGGTG
This sequence comes from uncultured Binatia bacterium (SeqCode), assembly GCA_964515725.1. Classification (GTDB taxonomy): domain Bacteria; phylum Desulfobacterota; class Binatia; order HRBIN30; family HRBIN30; genus CAZEWD01. Next base: position 14,095 of record CAZEWD010000051.1, on the reverse strand, counting down.
TCTTTGCCGTCGTCGGTTTGCCTTACGAACGGGTCCAGGGGGAAGCGGGCTGGGTGTTCTACCGCACCATGATCGGATTGATCATCCTGACGGTCTTCACGATCACCGTCGCGATTCTGGCCACAGAGGTTTCCGTATTGCGAGTCTTGCGTACATTGTCGCAGGCAGCCCGGCGGCTGGGGAGCGGAGATCTCTCTGTGCGGGCACCCATCCCCGAGACGCAGGGCGAATTGCACGACCTCGCCAGGTCATTCAATGCGATGGCCAACGGACTCGCCGCACGGCACCGTGAAGCAATGTCGACTCAGGAAAGGCTGCGGGCTCTGTCCCAGAGACTTCAGGTAGCCCGAGACACGGAGGCGGCGCGTATCGCACGGGAGTTGCACGACGAACTGGGGCAGGTGCTCACCAGCCTGATCATGGATCTGACACGACTGCAGAGGATCTCCACGACTCAAGACGACTACACGGAAAGGATACGCAAGTCGGTCGACATCATGATCGAACAGATCCAGGGTGCAATCGACTTCGTCCGGAGGATTGCCACGGAGTTGCGCCCCGCTGCACTCGACCGTCTGGGAATCGGCGCTGCGCTTCAGGGGCTGGCGGGCGAGATCGAGGCAAAATCGGGAGTTGCGATCATCGCTGATATCCACGACACGAAAGATCCCGTGAGCAGCCTCATTGCCACCACACTCTTCCGCATTGCCCAGGAGGCGCTCACGAATGTTCTGCGCCATGCAGACGCAACAGAGGTCCACATCGAATTGTACAGCGAGCACGATCAACATGTCCTCAGAATTCGTGATAACGGTGTCGGCATGGATCTGCAGACCGCGAAAGGCCAACTCGGACTACTGGGGATGAAAGAAAGAGCGCACCTGGTAGGGGGAGCCTGTACGATCACGAGCTCGCCGGGGTGCGGTACGACGGTCGAGGTCCGGCTGCCGCACCAGGATACTGATACGCTGGCAGACGGAGATTGACCGGTGCGAATCCTGCTCGCTGATGATCATGCCATGTTCCGCTCAGGCTTGCGGCGGATCCTCGAGGACGAGTTTCCGAAAGTAGTGATCGGCGAAGTGCAGAATCATCACGAGTTGCGCGAGCAGGTGCGTTCGGCCGAATGGGATCTGTTGCTTCTCGATATCTCGCTGGGCGAGAGAAACGGCCTGCAAGAACTGCCCATCCTGAAACAGATACGTCCCAACCTTCCCGTGATCGTCCTGAGCATGTACGGCGAACGTCAGTTCGTCATCGAAGCACTTGCCGCCGGCGCTGCTGCCTATCTGACCAAGGGACGTCCGCCGGGAGAGCTCTTTCAGGCCATTCGGACGGTTCTGTCGGGCCGGCGGTACATTGGCGAGGCGCTCGCCGAACAGCTTGCCGACCACCTTGCCATGGACACGAAAGCCAGACCCCATGAGACGTTGTCACCACGAGAGCTGGAAGTGTTCCTGCTGCTGGCATCCGGGACTTCCGTATCGGCGATTGCCGAGCGCATGCATCTGAGTGTGAAAACGGTCAGTACCTATCGGACCCGAATTCTGGAAAAGATGGCGCTCAAATCGAATGCCGAGATCATCCAGTACGCCATACGGCACGGTCTGGTCGCGTAATCCTGTAGGACAAACACCGACATAAGTTTTTTTAAAGTCCGACTGAAATGTCGGAATAGGACGGATACCCCCGTTTGCCCGATTACGGCATGTTGCGCCCATGCTTCAGAGCCGTTCCGAAACACATGTGGCTGTCGCGCCTGTGGTGGAATACGTGGAGCGCGAACTGGAGGACATGCATCCGTCATACTTTGCCATCACCATGGCAACGGGGATCGTTTCCATCGCTTGCCAGCGTCTCGGCTTGCCTCTCTTTGCGAACTTATTGTTCTGGATCACGGTACCCAGTTATTTCCTCGTCTGGCTGGCCACGCTCGCAAGAATCGTATTCTTCCGTGAAGCTTTCCTGCGTGATTGGCGGAATCATGCGCGCGGCCCCGGGTTTTTCACTTCGGTGCCAGCCACCTGTGTGGTCGGCTTGCAGTTTCTGATCCTGCGGGCTGACGTGGCGGCTGCAGCGACGCTGTGGTTCCTGGGCTTGGGGTTATGGCTTCTTTGCACGTACGGGATTTTCGTCGCACTGAGCGTAGGAGAGGAAAAGCCGTCGCTGGCTGACGGCATCAACGGCGGCTGGCTTCTCGCGGTGGTCGCAACGCAATCCGTGTGCGTGCTGGGTTGCGGCGTCCTGCCGACTTACTTTGCCGACCGCGAGATGGTGTCATTCCTGATGGCCTCCTGCTGGCTCTGCGGCGGGATGTTGTACATCTGGATCATCTCCCTGATCTTCTACCGGTACACGTTCTTCCGTTTCCTGCCGTCGGACCTCATGCCGCCATACTGGATCAACATGGGGGCGGTGGCCATCTCGACGCTTGCCGGAACGGCCATGTTGAGCGAATTGGGGGACACCGCACTCATTGGGTCGATTGCCCCGTTCATCCGTGGTTTCACAATCCTTTACTGGGGCACGGCGACCTGGTGGATCCCCATGTTGGTGGCTCTGGGAATGTGGCGTTACCTGGTCCGCGGAGTACAGTTCCGGTACGAGCCGCTGTACTGGGGTCTCGTTTTCCCACTGGGTATGTACGCCACATGCACCTATCGGCTGGTGGAGATCTTCAGCCTCCCCGCCCTGCTCTGGTTGGCTCGCGGCTTCGTCGTCGCGGCATTGATTGCCTGGTTGTGTGTATTTTTCGGACTGATGAGCCGCTTCGTCTACGTCATCGTATTGAGCATACATAGTGCGGCCCGCTCGCTACAGGCCAGTGGGCCATCAAACGTTCGTGAATCCCTGATAGGAGGTCAGGCGTCATGATGAATGTGAAGACTGCATCTGGGGACGTTCGTGACATCGTCGACGGGGTCGATCTCGGCACACGCTCGGTTGCCGGAGTTGACCGTATGGCCCGCTCCGAACTGCAACAACGACTGGGCAAGTGGATGATCGCAGCCGGGTTCGTCGTGACGGTTCTCAGCATCATCGCCTACTGCGTCACGTGTTTTGCGGCAGGCAATTCTGCCGAACTGGGCGAAATCCTTTTGGCCAACGCCGTCCCGTTTGCCAGGATCACGCTGTTGGGTCTGGGGATCGGGTCAGCTCTGTGGCTGGTGGGTTCGTTCACCTATCTCCATGGCGTCATGAGCGCCGATGAACAGGCCACCACCCAGCTCAACGGCGCCCTGCACAACTAAATACCCCCGTACCGGCGGTACAACCGGAGGCGTCCTGCAAACCGTGAAGGTCCACTGCGGCACACGCGGTTTGCAGGGCGGCGCTGCCCATCACGGTAAGCCGTCCGGCTCCGTGGTTTCGTGCCCCTCGGACGTCCGGATCCCTCTCTACCGGCAAGGCATCAGGCGGTGTCAGGCTGACACCGCCGGGCCAGGTACCACTCCGCCCATCCGAGATCCTCGATTGTGGTAATCTTCCGGTTCACCGCATCACCCGCCACTACCCGTACGGGGTAACCGTAGCGCTCGAGCAAACCTGCTTCGTCGGTGGCAACCGCATCATCCGCCGCCGCCCGGCTGAACACATCCCGTAACCAATCGGCTCGACAGACCTGTGGAGTCTGCGCCAGCCACAAGGCACTCCGTGGCAGGGTCCGAATGATCCGCCCTGCCCCGTCAACCTCCTTCACCGTATCGTGACAAGGCAGCGCGGCAATGGCCGCACCGTGCAACGCAGCCGCCTCGATGCACGCCGCGATGCATTTTTCCGTCACAAACGGACGTGCCGCGTCGTGCACGAGTATCAGTTCTGCTTGCGGAACAGCGGCCAGGCCGGCAGCGACCGAATCCTGCCGCTCCGCTCCGCCCGCGACCAGCTCCACCCCTTCGCTTCCTGGTTCGTGCGACAACACGTCAGTGGCGCGGGCGAACTGATCAGGGGCGGTTACGAGGACGATATCGGAAACCGCGGCGACACGGCGGAGGGTACGCAAGGCGTGGAGAAATAAGGCCGTGCCACCCAGAGGAAGGAAGGCTTTCGGAAGTTCAACACCCATCCGGACGCCTCGGCCGGCGGCAACGAGAACGGCAGCAACACGCACGAGGATGTCGGGGCCGCCGGTACGAGTCCGCCGACCCCCAGCCGTGTATTGGATCACTGAGCGAAGATTTCGCTCAATTCCTGCATGATCTTCTCTTCGGAATGAGATTTCGCGATCGAAAGCTCCTTGACCAGCAGGTTACGGGCGGTGTCGAGCATTTTTCGCTCGCCGAAGGACAGTTCCTTGTCGCTTTTCAAGACGCAGAGGTCACGCAAAACGGTGGCAATCTCGAGGACGGAACCTGTCTTGATTTTCTCCGTGTACTCGCGATAACGCCGATTCCAGGTCTGTTGGTCGACTTGGATCTTCCGCTCACGCAGGATCCTGTAGACCTTGGTGACCATGTCTTTGCCGATCACTCTACGAAGTCCAACCGACGCCACGTTATCCGTCGGGATCATGATCGTCATATCGTTTTCGAGAATTCGGAGCATGTAGAAAGTCTTCTCGGTTCCCGATATGACCTTTAATTGGATGCTCTGGATGATCCCAACCCCGTGAGCCGGGTAGACGACCTTCTCACCGATCTTAAACATCGTCTCTTCCTCCCTGGCCCCTGAAGGGGCCTATTATCGCATCCGAAACAGGTGTCGTCAAATTGTACTTTTTACCGTGGCTCCAATGACGGGTGTCCCGTGCCCTGTGGGCCTCTCCACCAGAGGGGACGGCCATATCCAGGGTACAGCGTCCGTCCCTGGACATCATCGAGTGCCTGACAGGGAGGTCAGTCCGACACGGATTTTCTCGACTCTGGGAAAGATGTTTTCCTGTCCCTTCCGAGGATACATCCAGAGGAGCCGCACAGGCCCGGCGACAAAATCCCGCGCGAATGCTAGAGTTGTGCCATCGCTTCTGTCGAAGCCCCCGGACCGGCCTTTCGCCCGGGTTTGGAAAGAGGAGGATACGTATGGATTTCGTCGTTGGAAATACGGTGGACGGCTGGTGCGGCAAATGCAAACTCATGTTGGCGCACACGATCGAAGCCGTTGCCAAGGGGAAAGTGACCCGGACCCATTGCAACACGTGCGGGGCCCAGCACGCGCTGCGTTCCAAGCCGCCCGGGAAAAGCGGCAGTACAGGAGCGCGGTCACGCACCGCCCGTAACACCACCAAAACCGTAAAAAAACCGCAGGAAATCGATTATAAAGCGCTGCTGACGGGGAAGGACACATCAGCAGCCCGTCTCTACAACGTTTCCGAACGATTCCAGGCCAAAGAGATCATCCGACATCCGGTTTTCGGCATCGGTCTGGTCGTTGCCGTGCGGGATCCGAACAAGATCGACGTCGGCTTCACGGAAGGAATGAAAACCCTGGTCCACGGCGGGCTGTACTGAAATTGTCGCCCAACGGGCAGGTCGGGCAGATCCAATGGAAACAACCGCGTTTCGCCGCAAACCAAAGGGGATTCCAGCTCGCTGGGTTCTGGCGTCTTACAAAGGACGTGGTAGACAGAGGCAATGCCAAACCGCCGATCTGATCTGTGCCTGTTCCTCTCCTTTGCTTTCGGGTTTGCCCTTCTCGGCTGCGGGACATCCGAGGTAGCGACGCCCACCGGGGGAAGCCCGCCCGGACAGTCGTATCCTGAACAGCCACGAACCGTGTTCGGTGGAGATCGACCGGTGACTCTCCAGGTACCTGCCGGCTATGACTCCACACGACCGACACCGCTCCTCCTGGTGCTGCACGGGTACGGGGCCAACGGCCTGGTGCAGGTGCAGTACCTGCGCCTGGCTCCACTGGTCGACTCCGAAGGCGTTCTCCTGGTGGCACCCGATGGCTCTTTCGATCAAGAGGGGAGTCGTTTCTGGAATGCCACGCCTGGCTGCTGCGATTTCAGTGAAACTGGCGTTGATGACGTCGGATACCTGCGCGGCCTGATCACTGAAATTCGCAAGGACTACAACGTCGATTCACACAGGATCTACGTGGTGGGGCATTCCAACGGTGGTTTCATGGCACATCGTCTCGCATGCGACATGGCCTCGGAGATCGCTGCCATCGTAAGCCTCGCAGGTGCCACCTACAAAGATCCCGCGTCATGCAAGCCATCAGAACCAGTCAGCATCCTGGGGATCCATGGCGACGCAGATGACACCATTCTTTACGAGGGGGGAGTATTCAACGGGGGTTATCCGGGAGCTCTGGAGACGATCCAACACTGGCAGGTCTACGACCGCTGCGCACCAGCATTGTCGATTCAGGAAGCTGTGCTGGACCTCGATCGTGACAAGCCGGGTGTCGACTCGGATATCTACCGCTACACCGGCTGTGCGAGTGGAACGGAAGTGGAACTGTGGAGGATCCATGGGGGAGAACACATCCCGGTGGTCACCCGAAATTTCGGCAATCTCGTCTGGGACTGGCTGGTCCGCCACCCAAAGCAGTAGGAACAATCCAACACGAGGCGAACTTTCGGGCATCGCGTCAACCATAAAGAGGAACGGGAGTTTCGGATGGCAACAATCAGTGTGGGTGAATTGGCCCTGAAGTGCCTGCAGGCGGAAGGGGTCGATATGATGTCGGGCATCATCGACGGGGCTCACATCCCGATCGTCGCCCATACACCCCGTTACGGGATCCGGTACATCAACGCTCGTCATGAAGAGGCAGCCGTTCATATCGCGGAAGGATACTCGCGAATCGCCCGCAAGTCGGCCGTAGTGATGGGGAATCCCGCCTGTGGCACAGCCAACATGCTGGCCGGCCTGGTGAGCGCACACGGCGAAGGCCATCCGATTCTGGCATTGGCCACGCTGCGCGACCGCATCAAAGCCGACCCGAACCGTGGCGGCGCCTGGCAATCTGCCGATACAGAAAGTATGGCGCGGCCGATCACCAAATACAGCGCGACTGTCCGCCAGTGGGAACGGCTGCCAGAAATGATGCGAGCGGCCTTCCGCGCCACCAGAACGGGGCGGCCCGGCCCCTCGTATCTGGCGATTCCTGACGACGTCCTCCTGCAACAGATCGAGGCAGATCGCCTGCCACCGGTGTACCCTGCCGCCCGCTATCGCATTACACATCCGGGCGCCGGGGACCCTCACGCCGTGGCAGAAGCAGCCCGGCTGCTCGCATCGGCCAAGCGCCCTTACATCCATGCCGGCAAGGGCGCATTGTGGTCAGACGCCTCCGTCGAACTTAGAGCCCTGGGAGAATACCTGGGAGCACCAATGAGCGCCTCCATGGGAGCACGCGGTGTGATCGCAGAAGACCACCCCCAATACTTCCACCCGTTCGACATGGCAGGTGGCGGCCTCGCGCGGAATGAGGCTGACGTGGTGCTCGTGGTCGGGGCACGCCTCGGCGAGTACGACGGTTGGGGCATGCCGCCCCTATGGGGAGATCCCTCGAAGCAGAAAACCATTCACATCGATAGTGATCCCATGTCGATCGGACTCAACCGGCCCGTCGATCTGCCGATCATCGGAGACGCGAGAGCAACTCTGGCCTCGTTGCTACAGGTGATTCGCGAAAACACAGACGCTCGGCCCGTTTCCACCGATCTACCACGTTATCGGGAAGCATCGCTGGCCATCATGGGCACCGCGATGACCTACCTGGGAACGGAAGGGAAAACCGGACTGAATCCAGGACAGATGGTCATGGGTATCCGGCAATTTTTTCCACCGGAAACGATTACCGTTCTCGACGGTGGCAATACGACTCTCACTGCCGTTGCCTTCCATCCCATCCTGACTTCGCCGAGTTTTCTCTACTCGGTGAAAATGGGCTACCTCGGCACGGGTCTGCCGTTCGCCATCGGCGCCAAGCTGGCGGCGCCGGAGCGACCCGTATGCCTGATCAGCGGTGATGGTGCCATGGGCTTCAACATCATGGAGTTGGAAACCGCGGTGCGCGAGAAGCTACCGGTCATTGCCGTGGTTGCCGTTGATGATGCGTGGGGTATGGAAAAGACGGCGTTTGCCGCTGCCGGCCTGGGACCACAGGATTGGGCCGGGCGTGGGATCGATCTGAACCGGGTTCGTTACGATCGCATCGCAGAAGGGCTCGGCTGCCATTCCGAATATGTCGAAGCGATCGACCAACTCGCGCCGGCATTGCAACGCGCAGTCGATTCGGGCAAGCCGGCCGTGTTACATGTCCAGGTGGATCGAGACCTCAACACGACACCACCGGGATACGAACAATTCCGCAAGGCGCGAGCGACGAAAACCTATTAGAGCTCACCGGGAGTTCGACAGGAATAGACGTCGCGGCGCGACCATCGAGAAGCAACGAATCGGAGGAGAAATGCGGCTCAAGGGGCGAGTGGCCATCGTGACAGGCGCAGCACGCGGAATCGGCGCGGGAATCGCAAAATGCCTTGCCGCTGACGGTGCACAAATCGGCATCATGGATATCGATGAGGTTGCGGCAAAAGAGACGGCTGCCTCTTTGGGCGTCGAGGCTATCGGGATCGGCGCCGACGTATCGCAAGAATATGCGGCGCGTGATGCGACAGACCTGATCGTCGAAAAGCTCGGCCGGCTCGACATCCTCGTCAACAACGCCGGCGGTGGCGGGCCGAACGCCATCACCTCGGTTGGCAATCCGTTCACGAGAATCGATCAGGCGGGTTGGGACGATGCCCTGATGACGAATCTACGAACCGTCTTCTCCGCTACCAAGGCTGCAATCCCGCATCTGCAGAAGTCAGAGGCCGGTGCCATCGTAAACATCGCCTCGATCGCTGGGCTCCTTCCCGCCGTACCCATCCCGGCCTACGGCGCCGCCAAGGGTGGAGTCATTGCGCTCACACGTTCCCTTGCCGTCGAAATGGCACAGTACAACATCCGCGTGAATGCCATCTGCCCCGGCTATCTGTGGACTCGGGCCTGGGAAACACTGTCCACTGGCATGAAAATGATGAACCCGGAATTTGCCGATGTCGAACCACGCGATATTTTCCTGGGTATCGTCAAACAGAGCACCCTGCTCGGACGCGAACAGACGGCCGAGGATATCGGTAAGCTTGCTGCATTCCTCAGCAGTGATGACGCCATCAATATCACCGGACAGATCATCTCGGTCGATGGCGGTGTCACGCTGAAATATGCAGGAAGGTGAAAAGAGCCAGGTGGCTTCTCCCTGCCCGATGAAGTGGATCCATCGTCGCGAAATTCATAGGGATCTTGCACGATAACGGTCCTCCCATTCCAGGGACGAGCGCGAGCTGACGATCCCGGAAACTGCCGGACGTCCTCAATCCCAATCGCGCAGCAGCGCGACCAATTCGGATAGCGCCTTTACCCGCCACTGCGCTCCGGGCACCTGGCCCATGGCCACAAAGCGCATGCCGGCTGCATCGGCCGCCTGGAGGTCTGTGATCGCATCACCGACATACACCGCCTCCACCGGCGCAATCGCGAAGTGCTCGAGGCATCGCAACAGCATATCCGGATGCGGCTTGGGTCGTTCGACATCGAGGATACCCACGGTCAGCTCGATCGGCGGCGACAGATTGAAACGCTGCACCACTCCATGTGCCGTCATCCCTCGGTTGGTCGCCATGGCCAGACGGTAATGGGCCTGTAGCTCACCAAGGACCTCACGCAGTCCTTCGGCAGGCTTCATCATTGCGTAGTAGGGGCCGTAGTCCGTATTCATTGCCACACGCCAGGCATCTTCTCGCCTCGGCTCGTCCTCGGAGAATACCCGATCGAAGAGCTGTCGCGTCGAGAGTCGGTGCGCAAGCGCTTCGAGTTCCGCATCCATCGGCTGGCTGCCCAATTGCACCAACACCGCGTTGTAGTAGGCGATGTTCGCCTCCAGGGAATCGAACAGAACGCCGTCGCAGTCGAATACAACACCCTTCAGCATGTTATGAACAGAGTCGATGGATGGTTCTTTCGCATTTCAAAGGGCTCGCTTGCGTCCTGGTAGCCGATTTCCGAATGCCGGGAGTGCCGTACATCTCGTTCTGCCGGTTGATCTGCTTTTATGAGCTACAAATCTCGTCAAACAGGAACACTTGACCTGAGCGAACGAAATTCGTTCAGCCTCACGATTCGATCCGCCACAATGGTCGCAAAACCGGGTAAGTCAACACGAACCACAAACCAAGCGGCCCTAAGACAAAACCGACAAGACCCGAAAACACACCGATCGTGTCCTTCAATAGATCTGGTCGATCCAAGAGCCATGGGTAAAGGAGAACGATTCCGACATGGATCAGAAAAAATATCCCACTTCCCTTCGCGGCTGTGGTGAAACCTCGCCGCCATCCGATCGAAGGAGTTGCTACGATCAGTGAAATCAACGGTATGAGCGCCATCGATAGCGCCGGCAATTGCAGGAGCATCGCTAGCTGCCGGCTGCCGTTGACGAACAGGACCGGATCTGGCGCGTTGGGTTGATCGATCTCCATCAGCCAACCGTTCACCAGTGGGCTGAGCCACTGTGCCAGACCGAGCACCGCGGTACGGTACCACTGGCCAATGTCCAGCAACCACCAGAGGATCAGGAGGGCGGTAAAGGTCGAGAGAAACACTCCCGCAAAGCGCCACTTCACCGCTGTGTCCACTCCACCCAGGTGATGGCGTACAGAGTGACGAGCATCAAAAAGACACCCTGCCACACATACTCGTGAAAATACACGAATGCCTGGGGGTAGAATTCCACGATCCGGACGAGCGTCGCAATGCGGAGCACATTGAGAAAGGTCAATCCGACAATACCGACCCCTACTCCGACGAGCCGCAACCACAACCGCGCAGGATACGCCACAATGAAGCTGACCAGCACGACCAGCACGAAAACACC
>CAZEWD010000051.1:0-3210 GCA_964515725.1 uncultured Binatia bacterium (SeqCode) | reverse complement strand
TCGTGGTTGATAATGAGGTTCATCCCACCAGCCACGATGTTGTTGCCATCCACCAACTCCGCACCACTCCCGGCCAGTCGAGCGATCCACCAGGACAACGCAGCGATTCTGTTCTCGAGACCACCCAGGCGGTTCGGCAGGTCAGTCATTACGAAAAACGCGCTGAAGCCAAACAAGCAGAGAAAAAAGATGACACCAAACTGGATCACAGGCCCCCGCATCACGATCAAGGATACTTCTAAGTTCGCGGACTGACCAGAGAATCCGATCATCGGGTCGTGCTACCTGCTCGAAGCGCTCAGCCCACCGTGCCCCCCACTGCAGCCCCAGATCGATGCGAGGTCGGAATATGGGGTGTTTCCCGACCCATCGTGGCAATCCCCTCTTTTTCACGCGCATTCCCCATCATCCTCACTGGCGGACCACATGGATCTCTCCAGACATCTCTTCCCAGAGCTGGGCACAGCCATTCGCACACGGCATGCAACCGTAGCCGTGCCTGGAATGGATTGAAGGTGCGGGCCGTTTCGCATACCCTCACGGCCGATGCGCTCAGCAGTCGTTGCGGTTGCTCCCAATACGAATTCGGATAGTGGCTTTGTACACTTCTGCCATATAGTCCGTCTCTTTCAAACACGAGGATTCTTTCCCCAGGCATCGATTGCTTCTATTATTCATTCCGGCCTCTACATGGTACCTCGCTCCTGGTATTACCGGCACGAGACACGATATGCCAATGAAGCATATCTGCATATCGATATATCTTGCCGTAAACATTTCAATTATGACCACATCCATATCCTTCGTGCAGCGACTTCGACGAACCCGTATCTCGTGGGACAATTGTCACGTTATGCGAGACGGAAGCACGCGGATCTTCTCATTGTGTCCAGTAGTCAACACCGTGGACTACCACATTGGTTGTTGGGGAGTTTTGCAGAGACGGTATCTCTTGCCGCAACACTCCCTGTTATGGTCATCAAACCACATATACATCTATCAGATTTTTCCGATGAGGTTCGATTCGTAGTCGCTGTCGATGTAGCGGCTCCGCCGGCGCCCACCGCAATCGATTGGCTCGCGAGAGCTGCCACAATCTGCAATGTGAATATCGATCTGGTATATGCTGGGCCGCAACCAACTTCGATTGCCGATACACTCCAACAACGTAAATACCGACCTGACCCCACGCGTGTGCTCCAACACATCAGCAAGACACTGAGAAGCAAGGGGGTGCACTCAACCATCACATTGCTGGAACAAACAGATTCACCAGCCCACGCTCTCGTCGAATTTTCGGATCAACGCAAGGCATGGGCAACGATTACACTCGCCGCGCAGAGATCCATCGCATGGAAGCTCCTGCTCGGGTCGACCGCGCGCCGTATCCTGGCTTTGACGAAGCGGCCGTTCATCAGCCTGCGGCCAGGGACCTGACGGATGACAGGCCTCGGACAGTCAGAGTCCTCCCTCGAGTTCATCCTACTCTTCAGCGCGATCCTCCTCGTTCTCTCGGTGTTGGCGAGCCGGATTTCGTCGTCGTTCGGTGTCCCTTCCCTCCTCCTGTTTCTAGGGATCGGTATGCTGGCGGGCTCTGAAGGGCCCGGAAATCTTTACTTTGACGACTATCCCCTTGCATTTGCCGTCGGCAGTGTCTGCCTGATCATCATCCTGTTCGATGGCGGCATGCGCACCTCCTGGAGGCATGTCCGGCCGATCCTTCCCCTGGGAGCATCCTTGTCCTTCTTTGGAACGGTCGTAACAGGACTCACGACCGGTTCCTTCGCTCACTTCGTGCTCGATCTCTCCTGGATCGAAGGGCTCATTCTGGGTGCGATCGTATCGTCGACGGACGCTGCTGCCGTGTTCAGTATCCTGCGGGCCCGCAGTCTCTCCCTGAAAGGGTCCCTGAAATATACGTTGGAATTTGAGGCGGGGAGCAACGATCCGGTTGCGATCTTTTTGACCGTGGGATTTCTGGCGATGGCATCCTCAGGAAATCTCGGCTTCAGCTCGCTCATCGTCCTCCTGGCAACACAGGGGGGGATCGGACTTGCTGCAGGTTGGCTCGGAGGGCAAGCGTGCAAATGGCTGATCAACCACGTCGGGATCGAGCACGAAGGACTCTACGGAGTTCTGCTGATGGGGCTGACGGTCTGTCTATTCTCGATCACCGCGATCATCGGCGGCAGCGGTTTTCTGGCCGTCTATGTGGCCGGGCTGTTTCTCGGCAGCGTGGAGCTCCTGCACAAGGGGAGCATCCTACGATTCATGGACGGAATTGCCTGGATTGCCCAGATTCTGGTGTTCCTGACGCTGGGCCTCCTGGTGTTTCCATCGCACCTGTTGCCTGTATGGAAAGAAGGGATTGTCCTTGCCCTGTTTCTGATGTTCGTTGCGCGGCCGTTGAGCGTACTGATCGCGGCGCCGGGAGCGTCCCTTCGAGGTCGCGAACGCCTGTTCGTATCATGGGTCGGGCTTCGAGGAGCCGCACCCGTCATCCTCGCGACGTTGCCCTGGGGCGCCAGCTTTCCGAAAGCCGAGTATTTTTTCAATCTCGTGTTCTTCGTGGTTTTGATTTCCGTGATGCTCCAGGGAATCACGATCCCGATGGTTGCCAGGGCGGTGGGCGTCACCGAACCATTGAGTGGCAGCAGCGTGAGTGAATTGTCGGCAGGGCTGCTGCCTGCCGGATTCGTCGCGGTGGAGATCGAGGTCCGGCCCGACAGCGATGCGGCGAACAAGAAGGTCGTCGAACTTCCGCTACCTGCCGGAGTCCTGCTCACCAGTCTGCAACGTGAGCGCCGTTACTTGATCCCGAGCGGTGACACAGTGGTGGCACTGGGCGATCGAATCCATGGCCTGGCGCGCCGCAGCAGTCTGAAGGCGCTGAAAAAGCTTTTTGGGGAGGCACGGGCGGCAACCTGAAGAGAATTCGAACGTGTTCTTGCAGCGCCTACGGTTCTGCGCCAGACACCGACGAAGCAAGGGCGGTACAACCGGTCCGTGGTCCATCTTCGGCAGAATTCCCAGTGATCCCAGTGCAGGACACCGCACAGGCGGCGCAATACGGAATCCTTCGAGTGAAAGACAGGGAGCTTTCATCGACGTTCCACGTAATTTTCGGCGCGGAATTGCCGTTGACAGGACCCACTGCCCGGCATAAGCGGATGGACCGATCCGGCCGTGGCGTTGGGGACTTCCGGCACC
>CAZEWD010000050.1:14024-14394 GCA_964515725.1 uncultured Binatia bacterium (SeqCode) | reverse complement strand
ACGCCTGCGCCTGCGCTGAATCCTTCATCGGTGGGGAGCCTTTCATCATGTACCTCGGCGACAATCTCATCCCCGAGGGATTACGTGCGCCCACTGCTTTGTTCGAGGGCGAGAAAGCCAACGCCGTCGTGATGTTGAAGCCGGTGGATGACCCGTCCAGTTTTGGGATCGCCGAGTTGGACGGTGGACGCATTGTGCGGCTCGTGGAAAAGCCCAAAGAGCCGAAGTCGAATCTTGCCATCGTGGGCGGCTACCTGTTCGACAACAACATCTTCGACTCCATCCGCCGCATCAAGCCATCCTGGCGCAACGAGTATGAAATCACGGATGCGATCCAGGATCTGATCGATCGGGGTTTCAAGGTCCTCCC
>CAZEWD010000050.1:0-14014 GCA_964515725.1 uncultured Binatia bacterium (SeqCode) | reverse complement strand
TACGTCATGCCCGGCTGGTGGAAGGACACCGGCAAGCCAGCCGATATTCTCGATGCGAATCGCGCACTGCTCGATACACTGAGCGCCCGGGTCGAGGGAAAGATAGACGCGGCCTCGAAGCTGGAGGGAATGGTCATCCTTGGCCCCGATAGCGAGATCGTGAATAGCCGGATCCGTGGTCCGGTGATCATTGGTGCCCAGACAAAGGTGGTGGAGGCGGATGTCGGTCCATACACCTCACTGGGTGATCGGGTGCACGTCGTGCGAAGCAGGGTCGAGAACAGTGTCATCATGGACGACTCGTGGGTGCAGGATCTTGCAGAACCACTGTGCGACAGTCTGATTGGCCGTAAGGTCCGGGTGAGCGGCCGGGGAGACAAACAGGGGTCACGCCTGCTGCTCGGCGACTTCTGTGAAACCGAAATTGCTTAGGAGTGGTTCCCGGAAGGGTTGTGGATGCAGAAAGCGAGATGCTCGATGGCGATTGTGCATCCCGTCCTTCGCCCCCCGTATCCCGTAACCGCATCAGCGCGCCGCTTCGTCGAACTCCTTCTGTGGGCGATCGTCGTGGCAGTATTTGTCGCGCCGGCATCGGCGGCCGCCGAGAACTGCTCGCACCTTACGGGGGCATTTTCTGCGGAGCAGAGTGGAATCACGGGTGGAGCCGGCTTGCAGTTCGGTAGCTGTGGCGGAAGTGAAGCGCCGGAAGCGGAAATCGTGTTCACCGCCCCACGCGCGGGTGCCTACACATTCGATACGGTCAACTCGTCGTTTGATACCGTCCTCTATGTTCGTAATGAGGCTGGGGCCGAGCTCGCCTGCAATGACGATATCGAGGAGGGTATCAACAGCCGATCGCGCCTGACGGTCACCCTGGCGGCAGGCCAGACGGTACGAGTATTTGTGGATGGTTTCGGTGCTCAGCAGGGTGCCTTCCAACTGCGCGTCAATGCGGACTGTCCGTTGCCGTTCCGGGCCGATCCTCGTGACCTCAGCGGCGCTCTCTTTGTCGCGGTGACGGGCAACACCCTGTGTGGACTCGGTGAATCGAACAGGGCGAGTTGCGGCGATGGCGGTATGAACAGCCCTGGCGTCAGCTTCGTCTACACTGCTCCGGTAAGTGGGCTTTACGAGTTCAGCACCGAAGGTTCGGGATTCGACACGATCCTGTCGGTTCGCCTGGGTACATGCTCGGGTGAAGAACTGGCTTGCAATGACAACGTCGCGCCAGGAATCCCGGCCTCGTATGTCCGCACCGGTTTGTCGGTTGGGCAAACCGTGATCGTCAGCGTGGATGGAGCGGGCGGTGCATCGGGCAATTTCATTTTGAGCATCAAAGGGGTGCCCCACACGCCGACTGTGAGTCCCACACGGACGGCGTCGCGCAGCGCGACCGCGACCCCAACGCGAACCCAAACCGCGACGATCACGCTGACTCCGTCACGGACCGCGACCCGCACACCGACACGTAGTGGCACGGCGACACCGACCCGAACCCCGACGCGGACTCCTACCGCCACACGCAGCGCCACCTCGACGGCCACTCCGACATGGACGGGGACGCCGACAAAGACACCGACCCGGACCGGGACGTCTACGGCGACGTTGTCCCCAACGGTCACTTCAACGCCGACCATCAGCCGTACACCGTCCGCCACGCCCACGCCGTCCACCACGCGTACACCGACTCACACCGCCACGAGGACGAAAACCGCCACGGCAACGATTACCGCAACCGCAACGTTCAATGGCCTCGGTTGCTGCCAGCGGCTGATCCCGGCGCCGCAGTGTGATGCGCCTGTGACTCTGGTGGTATGCGAAGCGTTAGCAGGAATCTTCGTTCCCGGTGCGACCTGCAACTCGGTTTCGTGCGTTGGCGGGTCCCCCGTGCCAACGGCCACATTGTCGCCCACGCCAACGGGAACAACGACCATCCCCCCGAGCCTCACGCCGAGCCGCACCCCCCCGATGACGCCTACACCGGCCGTTTCTGGATGCTGCCAACTCTCCGCAGGACAGTGTGCCGCGCCCGTCATGTTCGCCAGTTGTGCATTGGGGGGTGGAACGTTCTTCGAAAAGGCCGTGTGTGGGGGGCGGTTGCGTTGCTGCTGTGCCAAGTACCACGGCGACAGCCACACGAACTGAAACAGACACACCGAGTCCAAGTTCCACGCCATCGCCGATTCCATCCTCGACGCCGCAGGCATCCCGGACCGCTACGGCGACGCCACGTCCAACTCTGACTCCGTTTCCAACGTGGACCGCCACGGTGGCTGTACAACAAGCGCAGATCGAGGCGATTCCGGCGCATGTTCTGGCGGGTGCTGCGGTACAGGTTTCCGGGCAGGTCATGCGAGGAAACAACGGTGTGCGGGTATTCTGGCAGCGTGAATCATTGCTGGAACCATTGACCGAAATTGCCACTGATGCGACCGGTGCTTTCCGGACAATCGTGCTCGTGCCTGCCGGCACCCCGCCAGGCGCGGCGGCATTCTGTGTCACCGCCACGCAACCGGGACTCGAGGGACGCGATCTGGCCTGCGCTGATCTGATGGTCCAGGAAATGCCCCCGGCATTTCTGTCCGGCTCGATGTTCGACCGGAACGGCACGGCCGTCGCCAACGGCGATATTCGTCTGATGGCGACCAACGGCCAACCGGTGGCTCTCGCAACGACGGATCAACAAGGACAATACGCGATCACGGTGCAGCGGCCGGGGGTGTTCGAGTTGCAGGCTCGTTGCGCTCCGTCCGGCAGTTGTGATGGCGAGACGAACCTTTTCGCCACGCGTTCCGTTGTCGTGGCACCAGGAGCTGCGCTGCGTGTGGATCTCCCTGGCAGTGCACCACCGGGAACGGTGGCGATCAATGGCGTCGGTGGCGTGGCGCTTCCGGGGGGTATTCTGGAGGCGGAGCAAGCCATCCCTGTGATCGATCAGCGTGCGGAGGTGGCAGGTGAGTTCGCTTCTCTGGCTGGCGCAGGGTTGCCACCACTGGTGGTGCGATTCTGGGCTGACGTGCAGTTCTGGTCGTTCGCTCCACACGCCGTGCGCTTTACGATCACGGACGGCGCTGAAATGATTGCGGTGCGAAGTGTGGCGACACCACAACCGATCATCGCTGGAGATCCGGTCTACGGATTCAATGCCTATGTGGCGGATTTCAATGTCAACGATCTGCCGCCTGGAGATCTCCGGCTACTGGTGACGCCCGTGGTGGGTGGAACTGACGGGCCAGCCCGTCGTTTGACTCTGCGGTTTGCGGATCTGAGTCGTCGTTGGGGAGCGCCGCCGGTGCGTGGTGGCGCCGTTCGGGTGACGGCCACTCGGTTGGGTGTCCTGGGATACGAGTTTCTGGGTTGGTTGCCACAGCCGGCCTTCGATTTTTCCGACCAATTTACCTTGAGCCATTCGAGTGTGCCCGAATCACTTGAAGCGCCGTTCGGGCTCGTTCTGGATACCTCCATCGCCGAAACGTACTGGACGGACCGCACGTGGCATGGACGCGCGAGTACGCTCATGGCGGCCAACCTTCTCGATGCGGACTCCGGCACGGCGGAATCTCAGAGCGGCATT
Source organism: uncultured Binatia bacterium (SeqCode) (assembly GCA_964515725.1). Classification (GTDB taxonomy): domain Bacteria; phylum Desulfobacterota; class Binatia; order HRBIN30; family HRBIN30; genus CAZEWD01. The sequence goes on along the minus strand of CAZEWD010000050.1, from coordinate 10,440 downwards.
GTGGGAGACGACATCGGGTCGGCATTGTATCCGCAGATTTCGATGACCACCGAACCGGGTGATTGCTTGGTCCTGCCCCCGCTGGCCTATACGGATGCGTCGGCCCTCTCTCCTTGCGACACGTGCAATACCGCCGAGGCAAATCCGATGGTGCAGGCCGAGATCTGCCAAAGGGTCCGCGCATGGTCCGGCGTCGAAATCAATGAGGGTCTGCAGTTTTCGGCGCAGGCCGCCCTGGAGGTCGAGGCTGCGCCGCCACTCGAACTGGAGGTCGATAACGGCTTGTGCGCTGGAAGGGCCGTGATGCGGGCCGACGCATACGTAATGCTGGAATTGCAATCGAGCCCCCTGGGGGTACAGTACGTCGCTTCCCCGTGTCTCATCTTCGGCGGTGCCGCTACGTACCAACCTCTCTGCCTGAATATTCCCGGTGCGGTGGATCGGCAGTCGCTTCCCATGTGGTCCAACGGATGTCCCTCGCCGCTGCGACTGCGGCCGCCGGAAGAGCCTCCCGGTGTCGCTCCGCGACCCGCTGTGGCGATGAATCCAGCGGGCAAGGCCCTGGCGTTGTGGGTGCAAGACGGTCCGGTGACCGGTCCACTGCCAGACCGCCGGATCGTATTCAGTCAGGGCTCTGCTGCGGGTTGGACTGTGCCTCTTCCTCTGACTGCTGCCGCAGCCGCCGTTGATCAGCCGCAAGTGGGCTTCCTCGATTCGGAGCGTGCGCTGGCTGTCTGGGTTGAAAGTCGTCTGCCTCTGGCGGAGGCACTCGTCTCCGGTGGTTCGGAGTTGTTGGCGAGTTCAGAGCTCCGGTTTGCCTTGTGGGATGGCGTGCAGTGGGGTCCAGCGCAATCCGTGACGAGCGGTGATACGAACGGTGTCGCACCAGCGCTGGCTGTTGATCCAAAAGAACATACGGCGATGCTGGTCTGGCTACGCGCGCGCCGTGTGCCCGGGCCGGATGGCGGCGGCGCTGGGGTTGCTGCGGCACGATTCGACGGTTTGCGATGGGGCGAGGTGAGTCTACTCGGTGAGGATCTGAGAGGAGTGTCGCGCATGCCGGCCGCCGGCATAGACCGGCAGGGGAATGCAAGAGCCATCTGGGTCCAGGAGTTGGATGGTAATCCGGCTACGGTGGATGACCGGCAGGTGATGTGGGCGGCATTTGAGAGTGGTGGTTGGACTTCGCCCCTGCCGGTGCCGGGGCTGCCCTCTGGTGCGTTTGCACCGGCGTTGGCATTCGATGAGCAGAGTCGTCCGGCCGTGGCTTTTGTTGCGCCCGCAGGGGGCAAAGGGTCCATTTCTTCTGCAGGCAATGGCAATACGAGTGAGCTTCATGTGGCGTCGTTTGTGAATGATAACTGGACCGTCGAGCGGATCGGCACCGGGATCCGTGCCGAGAAGCCCCGGATCGGAATCTGGAAGGGTGTTCCTGCCGTCCTGTTTCGTCGCTTTGATACGGTTCCACCCCACTGGACAGGAGATCTGGGAGTGGTCCTTCGCAATGGCTCCGGCGATCGCCCGTGGAATTCGTTCTATCTCTCCAGCGACGGGGCTGTTCACAGCGCGGTTGCTTTTGCCGCCGATGCGGGAGGTGCCGCGGTTGCGGTGCTCGATGTAGTGCGTCCGGAGGCGGATTCTGTAGCGACGGTGGAACGCCGGTGGTGGCCCGCTCTGGCGGATCTGGTGATTGGCGCCGAAGACGTGCGGATTTCCAACTTGCACCCGGATTCTGGTGAAACGGTTTCTGTCTCCGTCACTCTCCGCAACACGGGTTGGGGTGATGTCGTGACACCGTTCAATCTACGGCTCTACGACGGCGGGGTGCCCGTCGCGGTACAGGAAATCCCGAACTTGCCAGCCGGCGGCGTGTCCGAGGCGGTGCTGAACTTCGTTCCTGTGTTGGGCGGCGAGCGTGAGTTGCGGGTGGTCGCGGACACCGAACAGCGAATCGAAGAGGTGACAAAAGAGAACAATTCGTCGTCCGTGCGTTTCCCCGTGGTGCCGGTACCCGTCGGGTTGAGTAACAGCGTGGATGTCGTCGCAGAAACGATCACGCTGCAATGGCGGGCCACGCCTGGTCTTGGATATCGCGTTTTTCGTAGGGCATCGGGAGGTATCGCTGAACTCCTCGGCGCGACGGATCTTGGGAACTTCGCCGACAACAGGGTCCAGCAGGGGATCGAGTTTGAATATTTCGTTGTGGCGGCCGATGCCACAGGACTTCTTTCCGAGCCGAGTGCCACGGTCCGTGCGATCCTTCGAGCGCCGCGCCCCTGCATCGGCGATTGCAATGGAGACGGAGAAGTCACCGTCGACGAGCTTCTGATCGGGGTGAACATCGCTCTGGAGAACCAGCCGATCAGCCGTTGTCCAGCGTTCGATGCGAACGTTGATGAGGCGATCACGATCGACGAACTGCTGGTGGGCGTCAATCACGCGTTGAACGGTTGTCTCGCCCCGTGAGTGCGCCGGCCCGTGCGCAACAATTGCTCGCTCAGGTTTCGAGATGCGGCTAAGATCCGCCGCATGTCAACCCCGACTCGATCGATACCGCCTTCGTGGAGTTTGGATTGGAAGGTTCTCCGGCACTTGCCGAACTTTGCACGGTTGTACTGGCGCCTCTGGCGCGACCGGCGAGTTTCGATGGTGGCGAGAGCGATGCTGGTGGCGGCAGGCGTCTATCTGCTCCTGCCGTTCGACTTCTTTCCCGACGCATTGCCATTTCTCGGGCAAGTGGATGATCTGGCGGTGTTTCTCCTGGCTTGCAAAGCATTTCTCTATCTCTGCCCACGGGCCGTCGTGAAGGAGCACGTGGAGAAGATCGGTCGTGCGGATTGGACGTGAGTCAGGCCGGCCCACAGGGCCGAGCGGCAGGGAGCGGATTCCATGAGTGGGGAGACGTGTCAGAAGTGCGGCGCACCGGCTACCGAGGGGAGTCGCTTTTGTGAGGAGCACCAGCCGGCGCCCTTCGTCGTGGAAAAGGACCCGCCGCCGCTCGTTCGTCCCGAGATCCTCATCGGGTTGGCTCTGGCATTGGCTTTCTGGGGCTACTACGCGTTTCGTGAAAACATTTTCGGGAGCGCCACAGTGAAGGCGCCGGCGGCCGATTCCCAGGCGTCCCCTGCAGTCGCCGCCGAGGCCGGTCCCGACAATGATCCTGCGTTGTCGACGCCAATGCCTACGGCGTCGCGGCAGGCGGCATCCCATCCGGATCGCGGGAAGCCCCCGGTCGTTGCACCGGCGGGAACCTCTCCCGGCGCATGCGGCAATGGAGCAGTCGACAACGGGGAACAGTGTGACGGCCGAAACCTGGATGGGGCCACGTGCGCTTCCCTGGGGTTCGCTGGCGACTGTGGCGCGTCGGAGGCGTGCATCCGCCCGGCGTTGGCATGCACGAGCCGTTGTGCGTTCGATTACTCCGGATGTACCCTGGAAACGGTTGGCTCTGAGACAGCCCGCTTCGTTCAAAGTCGCGAGGGCCTTTCGTTCGATCGTGTCACGGGGTTGGTGTGGGAACTCAAGTGCACGACGGCGGAATGTACCCGTACTCACGATATTCTGACACGGATGACCTGGAAGATGGCGGCCGGGGAGTGGGTCGAGAAGCTGAATGAGGAGCGCTTTGCCGGATACGATGACTGGCGCCTACCGACGGTGGAGGAGCTACGTACCCTGTTGGTCGCGGTACCTCCCTGTTTGCACGAGCCGTGCCCCGCAGGTGCCTGGCCTGAGCGTTCTACGGTGCGGGCTGCCTATTGGTCGTCTACGAGCTTTTCGCTTGATACGCAGCGGGCCTGGGCTGTGTCATTCCGGGATGGGGAGGCTTTCACGGCCGAGAAGCAGGATGCCCTTCATGTGCGAGCCGTGCGGCGCCCTTGATTCTGCGTATCGACCACGGACCGCCAGAAACGGGGCGATTGCCGCGCTTGTGGTGTGGCTAGCGATCGCCTGTAATGCCTGCGGGACGGACATTCACGGCCGTGTTCTGCCTGACCGAAGAGAGCAGGTTCGTGTCCCGTGGCACCGTATCGAAGTGCGACTCGTGCGTGGCAATGTCCTTGCCGCTTTGAAGGCGCGTATCCAGAAGCGACAACACGATGCCCGGGTCGAAGCGCTGTTGCGGGTCGTCGACGAGGCAAAGCTGGAGCAAGCGCAGCAAAATGATGAACTCGCAAAGGTTCGCGATGCACTGAATGGGCGAAAGCTTTCCGAGGATTTTCAGACCAGTTTGTCCGGAGGCGACATTGGTCATGCCTGTTTGGCTGTGACGGCAAGGCAATTGGCCGAAAAACGACGGGAATTTGCTGAAGCAGTGGCGGTCACAGCGGTCCGGCTCGGCCTCGCCGATTACCTGTCGTCCAACCTTCACGAGGTTGTCGAGCGGCTGAGGTCGAATCTGGACGAAGCGTGCGGGCGAGAGGCTCGTCGACTGCACGAGGAGTTCGTCAGGCACTCTTTGCCACAGCGAAGCTGGACGGTGCTTGCCTCGGGCCAGGGAACTGACCGTCTGTGCTGGAGTGTCGAGAATACGGGAGCCGTTGCCGCGGCGTTCAGCGGGTTGCGGCTCGTCTACAATTCCCACCTTCTTCCCCCGGAAGTTGCGGCTGGCATCTGGGGGATTCCTGAGCCGGAAAGTGTGCTGCGCATTCCGAATAGCCGCGGGGTGAATAACCGCGACCTGCTCCCTGGCGAGCGTTACGAAGTCTGCTTCTACGCCCGCCGGTCGAGGCTTTCTGCCCATCTGTTGGAGCCTTACGGCTTTGGACCGGTGCCGACGCGCGGTGGCGAGTGGCAGGTGAGATGGGAGGATGTCCGTCTGGGTGGGTCAACCCCGGCGGATCGTTCAGCAGGCCCGGACGGTGGGGCAAATCCACCTCTGAACAAGGTCTTCTCGGCAGCGCTGAAAAGGTACGAGGATGGCCTTCCCGCAACGGAACTCCTCCAGCTTCTCGAGGATTCCCTACCAGGACGTCAGGTGGAGCAGGCGCAGACGATGTTGGTACTGTGCCATCGGATCATCGAATTGGAGAAGGAGCAGGCGGAGACGGCTGCGCTGATCGAAGCTGCCGAAGAAGATCGTGAAAACGATTTGCTGCTCGAATCACGCCTGCGACCTGCCATTCGGGCCCGGATGCAGGAACCGGAGTTGCGTTCGCGTTGGAGCAGGGAAGGCCTTGCCCTGCTTGAATCGATGACTGTGGCCAAACGACAGCATGCCCTTGGCGATACGTACCGATTCGAGTCAATTCCCGGGGGCGATTATACGGTTGTGGCGGAATCCATCGATGTGGCCGGACGGTCGCCCCGGCTCTGGATCATCTCCGTGCGTGTCGATTCCAGTGTCGAGCAGGATATCGTTCTAGGCGCCTCGCATGAGGGCACATTGCGGGCGTTCATCGAAAAGACGATCTGGTGACACCACCGTTCATGACTGACTAACGAAGAAACTTACCTAGCCGTTCGAAACGCCACCCTGACCAATAGATGAATGCAGCCTTGCCTTTGATGGCGGATTGATCGGCAAAACCCCAGTAACGACTGTCCAGACTCTCGTCCCGATTGTCGCCCATCGCAAAGAATTTTCCTGCTGGTACGACGACCGGTCCGAAATTGTCGCGCGGCGACCCGTCGACTTCCTCCGGATGCTTGAAGTATACGTTCGGATCCTCGGCTGGCTGGTCGTTGATGTAGAGCCTTTTCTTTCTGATCTCGATCTTGTCGCCGCCTACCGCCACGATTCGCTTGATCAGATCGGTCTTTCCGTCGTTTGGCGACAAAAACACCACGATGTCCCCACGTGAAGGCTCACTCCACTGTTTCACCGGGATCATGATGCTGGTGAGCGGCACATCGATGTGAAAAGTGTACGCCAGCTTGTTGATGAAAAGATGGTCGCCGATCTGGATCGTTGGCAGCATGGATCCAGAGGGGACCCAGAATGCCTCCACGACGGTAGCCCGGATCAACAGTGCCACCACCAGAGCCACCGTGAGGGACTCGATGTTTTGACGAAGACGAGACTTCTCGCTGCTCTGTCGTGAGGATTCCGCAGGACTCTGTTTCTGATTTGATTTCGCCATGAGTATGGCGATGATGGAATTCCCGTCCCAAAGCGTCAAGGCCGCGACAGTGCTGCTTCTGCCTGGCGATCACGGCGTGAAACACCACTGCTGCCGAAGAGATAGAATCTCCTTGGTAGTTCGACCGCCTGTCGGATCCCGACCCGTGTCGTCGTTACGACTGAGGCCGGTTCGATCGTGTCGCCGGATTCGATCCACAAGTCACCGTCGGTAACGAGGTCGCGTCCGTTGTCGGCACGTGTGAGCTTCAACGTTCGACAAAGACGTGCGGGCCCCGCCGCCCCCTCGATCTGATCAAGGCCACGGATGAGCACTGCGCCTGGCATGCCATCGGTCTCTGTGACCACGTTGAAGCAATGGTGCATGCCGTAGGTGAAATAGACATAAGCAAAGCCGGGCGGGCCGAACATGACGGCGTTACGCGGGGTTCGCCGGCCACCTGCAGCGTGCGAGGCCGCGTCGTCCGTGTATGCTTCAACTTCACTGATCCGTCCGCGGAATACAGCTCCCGCTGTGCGGTGGCAGAGATAACAACCAAGCAATCGGCGAGCGACTCCCTCGGTACTCCCGGTATAATCCGGTCGTTCCAATCGCCGCTTCAAGGTGGATCCTGTTCGTTTGACATTATTTGGACGAGAGACCTCACGGATCACAGGAAGCATGAGACAGATAGGGCACGTCCTTCGACGAAATCAGAACCGACCCTATCTGTCCCATCCATTGGGAACCGCAAATCGGTCGCCCCGGATCTACCGCGTCCGTGCGGATGAACGAAACAAAAGATTGACAGAATGTGCTATGATGAAAATCACTCGTCAGTTTGTCTGAACGGGGATGCGTCGCGCCTTGGCACGTTCCGCCTTGGGGAGAGTGACTTCGAGCACGCCGTCTTTCATGCGCGCGCTGATGCGGTCGTGGTCCAGGCGTTCCGAGACGCGCAGCCGGCGCGAGAAGTTGCCGACATTGTACTCGATGTGTGATGGTTCGAGACCTTCGTAATCCTCCAGGGACACGTGTCCTTCGATTGACAGGATACCTTCATCGAGGCGAATCTCCACCGACTTTTCATCAACACCGGGCATGTCTGCCCACAACCAGATCGCGTCAGGTGTTTCACAAATGTCGATGCGTGGCTCGTACCAGACACCAGGGCGCGTGCCTTCCGTTCCTTTGACTTCTTGTTTGATGGGAGTCTCTTGTCGTTCCATGACTGGTCTCCTTAGTGGACCTGGACCTGTATCTGGCGTGGCTTGGTCTTTTCGCTCTTGGGTACGTTCACAGTCAAAACACCGAAACGGTAGGTTGCTTCCGCCGTATGCAGGTCGACGTCCTCTGGCATTTGAACGACGCGTGAGAACTCTCCGGTTCCCCGTTCGCGTCTGTGAAACGCGGCCTCGGCGGGTGGATGTGTCTCGCGCTTGCCTGAAATCCGCAAGGCGCGGCCGTGTGTTTCGATGCTGAGGGATGCCGGGTCGATGCCGGGAATTTCGAGCCGAACGACGATATTCCCGTCTTTGTTCCGGAACGCATTGACGGGCGGGTAGGCTCCACGTCCGGTCAGACCAAGCTCCGCTCCTGGGTTTTCGAATACCCGGCCGAGCTCGCGCTGTAGACCCAGGATTCCTTCGAACGGATCAAACCTCGAGAATCGTACGAGTGGCATAAACCTTCTCCTTTCCCGGCGAAGAAACCATATCGCTAATGCGCCGAGTTGCTGGGCGGAAGCTAAGATCGAAGACTCATAAGTCAACGGTTGTACCCGATGGTTTTTGTCTCATCGGAACAGGTTTTTCCGTGATGGCGCCGTCGGCGTGGTCTCCCTCCTGGAGTGACCGGGGCGATGCCGTGCGCTATGGGGCGGCTCATGGGCGACTTGCAGCTACGAACGATCCGTTCTCACGAGCGTGCAACGGTTCTCGATCTGCTGGGGGAGTGGTTGGGCGACCGCGCCTTTTTCGCGCGCTACTTCGATTTCGATCCCACCTTCCGTGATGATCTTTGTTTCGTGGCTTGTGATGGGGAACGTATCGTCAGCACGATGCAGATCTTCCGCAAGCAGATACGTGCCGGCTCCGCGGTTTTGCAGGTTGGCTGCGTCGGCAACGTGTTTACGAAGACCGCGTATCGTGAACGCGGGTTAGCTTCTCGGCTTCTGCGCATGGGAGTCGAGGCGATGATGCAGCACGGCTTCGATCTGTCTTTGTTGTTTGCGATCCGCCTCAAATTCTACACCGATCTCGGTTGGCAGAGTCACTTGCGACACCTTGTGTACCTCGAGCCCGGCGTGATCGATGGCGAAGGACCCTACGATATCACTGCGTTCTGTACCGGCGACCTGGGAGGAGTCCGAGCGCTGTACGATGAATACAGTGGGGCATTGCCCGGGACGACGGTGCGCGACGATTCCTACTGGGTGGGGCAATTACGATATGCGGGCAATCCCCATGAAGATTTTCTCGTCGCTCGGCACAGGGGAGAGATCGTCGCGTATGCGAGGGGCACTCCGCTCTACGATGTCTATGTCGTCACCGAGCATGGACGGCGTAGCGAGCATGCAGCCGCGCTTGCCCAGATTATCCGCAGGTTACATGCGCGGTATGCCTCATCGTGGCCTGGAACGATCACGCATCTTGGTATTGATCCGGAGGTTTTGGAGTTGCTCAGTCGATCGGGGATGGTGTCGCGCACCGTCGAAGATGTGTTCTGGATGTGGCGTGTGATCGATCCCACACGTGTGGCGTGCAAACTCGGACTCTCCGAGAATGAAGTCAGAGCGGAGAAATTCTTCGATCGCCTGCTTCCGCCAACGGATTCTGTCTATTGGATATCCGATCGTTTTTGACTTACGCCGAACCCTCGGAATCACCGTAATGCTGTGCGTCAGATCCGGCGAATGGAGGCGTCATTCGTTTTTATCCGGCTTCCACTTGATGTTGCAGCCGATACTTGGGGTTTGTTTGTCGGAGACAGGCTTGCCGGTGAGAACGGCATCTGCAGCAGCACGCAGATCCGCACCCGTCACGGGGCGTTGATTTCCCGGCCGACTGTCATCGAACTGTCCCCGGTAGACGAGTTTGCGTTCCCGGTCGAACAGGAAAAAGTCCGGTGTGCATGCGGCCTGGTAGGCTTTTGCCACATCCTGGGTCTCATCGTACAGGTAGGGGAACGGATATCCGGCACGCTCCACTTCCTCGGCCATTCGGGCGGGTGAATCGTCCGGATAGCGCTTCGCATCATTGGCGTTGATCGCAACGATTGCCAGGCCTCGCGAAGAATACTCTCGGGCAAAGGCTGCCAGGCCGCTACGGATATGTTTCACGTAGGGGCAGTGATTGCAGATGAACATGACCAGCAAACCGGGAGAATCGGTAAAATCCTCCAGCGCATGAAACTTGCCCCGCGGATCCGGGAGGCGAAAATCCGGGGCTTTGGTTCCCAGTTCCACCATGACGGAAGGAGTTTCAGCCATAAACACATCCTCCATTTGCAATTCGGAAGGCGTTTGATGCCATTGTGATCGTCATTGTTCAGATAGGTGGAGTTGGCGGGTGGAGCAACGGTCGCGTCTGCTCTCCCATGTGGAGATGAGTTGCAGGCACAAGATATCTCACCTCCAATGCCGGCCCTGCCGAACGATGCTGTGAACGGAAAGGGGCGAGGACAGACTGCCCTTCTCCTGCGAATTGCAACTTGACTCAGCGTAATGAGACAAGGATACGAAGAGGCGAGGTTTTTATGTGGAGATGCACCGCGCTTGTCTTTCTGTTCGTTTTTTTCCACGGCGCCCTGCAGCCGGGTGCCGCGTCGGCACAGGTGGGGCAACGCCTGTGTTCGAGCGGTGCAAATGACGGGCAGCCATGCAGCAGTCCGGAACAGTGTCCAGGTGGTGTGTGCGTCGTTGCACAGGGCGTTTGTGAAGGCAGAGTAGACGAAGTTGACTGTGACTGTCCGGGCAGTGAGTGCCTGAGCACGCCTGTCTGCAGCAACGATCCGGAAGCTGGGACCTGTGCGGGTGGTCCGTATGCAGGTGAGTGCTGTAGCGTCGAGTTCAACTGTCCTGACGGATCTCCCTGCCGGGGGACGCAGAAGGTTTGTCTGACCGGTGAGTTGGAGGGATTTGCCTGCCTCGAGGATTCTCAATGCGACGGTTCGCCCTGCGTGTCGACCGGGCGTGTGTGCACTGGGGACGGCTTCTCCTGTGTAAATTCGGAGGATTGTAGTTCGGGGACCTGCGAGGGTGGCCCCCTTCCTCCGACGCCGACAACCACACCGACCCGTCCACTCGCAACGAGGACGCCGGGGCCGTCGATGTGTGTTGGGGATTGTGATTCCGATGGTGCGGTCACCATCGACACTA
>CAZEWD010000049.1:7109-14396 GCA_964515725.1 uncultured Binatia bacterium (SeqCode) | reverse complement strand
TATGTGATCCGGGCTCCACATCGCACCAGTCGCCGGGTTGCCTCGCCTTCGTGGATGTCCGATCCACTGACGTGGTGTCCCAACGTGAGGAGCAATTCGGCGATGCCACTCATGCCGACACCACCGATGCCGACGAAATGGATGTTCCGGGTCCGTTGGTGCAGGGGGGTCATTGGCTTTCTCCCACGACTTGCCGGCACACTGCGAGGACACGATCTGCGGCTGCCGGGATCGCTTGTTTACCGGCTGCAGCACTCATCGCCGCGATCCGCTCCCGGTCCATTGCCAGTGAGCGGATGTGTGTGGCAAGTGTAGTTTCCGACAGCTCTCTGTCGAGAATCATTTCGGCGGCGCCCTGGCGGACCATTACTTCCGCGTTGGCGCGCTGGTGATCATCTGCGGCAAAGGGATAGGGAACGAGGATCGCGGCTTTCGAGAGGTTCGCCAACTCCGCAAGAGTCGTTGCGCCAGCGCGACAGACGATCAGGTTCGCCCGGCCATAGGCGCTTCCCATATCGTGGATGAACGCATTCACCTCCGCCTCCACTCCTGCTGCCCGATACGCCTCTCGCACCCAGTCTACGTCCGCCACACCTGTTTGATGAATGATCCTGAGCCCTGGAAATTCGGTGTTCAAGAGCGCTGCCGCACCTACCATGGCATGGTTGATCGAGCGCGCTCCCTGACTACCCCCAAATGCAAAGATGGTAAAGTGCCCCGGATCGGGCTTCTGGGATGTAGCGAGCGGCCGGACGGGATTGCCGGTATGGATCGCCTTACCGCGGGGGAAAAATCGGGCACTGTCCTCGAAGGTCGTACAGACACGTGCAGCAAGCCAGGCCAGAGTGCGATTTGCCATTCCGGGTTTCGCATTCTGTTCGAGCAACACACTCGGAATACCGCGCAACCATGCCGCCACGCTGACGGGGGCGGACCCATACCCGCCGAGACCGAGCACCAGAGAGGGGCGTGGCTCGTTGAAACTGCGCCACACCGCCCAGACGGCGCGGGGCATCTGCGCCACAAAGGCCATCGCGGAGCGCAGGCCACCCCCGCGCAGGCCGCGGATCATCAGAGGCATGAACGGATAGGGGGTATCGGGAATCACGCGTGCCTCGATACCAAACGCGCTGCCGATGAATCGAACCGGCGCCTCTCCGCTTCGCGCCAGTGCATCTGCAACCGCCAGACCCGGAAAAAGGTGGCCGCCGGTCCCTCCTCCGGCAACGACCAACAGCATCATCAGCCCGTCGTCCGAGACAGTGCGCCCAGGATTCCGACCTGCACCATCGTGCCAAGCAGAGAGGATCCGCCATAACTGAGAAACGGCAATGCGAGGCCTTTCGTCGGTAGTAATCCGATCACGACACCGATATTAACGACCGCTTCGAGGACGATCATGACCGTCAATCCGAACGCCAGATGACTGGCGAACGGGTCGGGATGCCGGACGGCGATACGGAAGCCACGTACTGCGAACAGGACAAAGAGTCCAAGGACCAACGCGGCGCCCAGCAGGCCAAGTTCCTCGCCGACCAGGGCAAAGATGAAATCAGTGTGTGCCTCGGGCAGAAAAAAGAGCTTCTGTTTGCTCTCTCCCAGCCCGACTCCCAGTACTCCACCGGACCCGAAGGCGATCAGCGATTGAACCAGTTGAAAGCCACACTCCCGGCTGTACGACCAGGGATCCACGAAACACAGCACCCGTTGCAGGCGATACGGCGCCTTGGCAATCTCGTACACCACCACTGGAGATGCCGCAGCCACGAGCAAACCCAGATGGAGGCTCCGTGCGCCCCCGATATGCAACATCATCAGCATCACCAGGACCAGGATGGCTGCGGTGCCGAAGTCCGGCTGGCGCACGATCATCAAAACAATGGCCCCGACAACGACCAGATGCGGCAGCAATCCAGCAGCGAAACGGGACATACGGGCCGACTTCCGGGTGATCGAACGCGCCAGATAGAGAACGATGGCGATCTTCACGAATTCGGCTGGCTGAAAACTCAGAACTCCCAGATTGATCCAACGGCGAGCCCCTCCCCGAACAACGCCAATCCCGGGAATCATCACAGCAATGAGCATCAGGACACAAACGAAAAGGATCCAATACGCGTAGCGTTCGAACAGTTCGATCCGTACGCGCGATACGATACCGCCCGCACCCAGACCGACCGCCAGGTAGAAGCAATGACGCCGGAAAAACAGAAACGGATCCTGGTAGTTCGCTTGCGCGTAGAAATAGCTGGCATTGAAGACCATGACGACACCGAGGCCCACCAGCATGGCCACGGCGACCAGTAACTGCCAATCGGGACGATGTGGCCGGGGCATCAGCACCTGACGCTTCCAGCCGACCATGACAGGAAACACGCGTGCGGCACTCATAAGGACTCCACCACCTCGCGGAAGCGGCGACCCCGGGCAGAATAGTCAGTGAATTCATCGAAACTGGCACAACCGGGAGAAAGCAGGACGACATCGCCTTCCACGGCCAGATCGGCCGCCGCCCGGACCGCATCGGCCAGCGAGCGCACCTGCGTATGAGGGAGAGTGCCGAGCTGAGCGGCCAGTTTGTCACCGGCAGCGCCAAACAAGACGATATGTTTCAGCCGTCGCTGGAAAAGCGGCAGCAGAGGACGGAAATCGCTGCCCTTGTCGTATCCGCCAGCGAGCAGGATTACCGGATTGGCAAAACTTGCCACTGATTTCTCCAGCGCGCCGACGTTGGTGCCCTTGGAGTCGTCGAAGAAACACACCCCAGCCTTCTCCCGCACCAGTTCGAGGCGATGAGGCAGATTCTGCGCGGTCCGTAAACCCTGATGAATGGCGGCATCCGGGATGCCCCAGCCCACTGCGGCCGTGACGGCCGCCAGCATGTTTTCGCGGTTGTGTTCCCCCGTCAGAGGCAGGCCTGCCAGTGGGATGCGCAGCGGCGTCGATGTTCGTCCCGAACAGACCAGCGTATCCCTATCGATGTAGGCGCCGAACTCTACCCGGTCACGACCGAAGGAGATGACCTTTGATCGAATCGAATGGCGCTGTTCCCAGACCCATGGATCGTCTCGATTCAGCACAGCGATATCGTCGGCTTTCTGCGCAGAAAAAATCCGCATCTTGGCCGATCCGTACGCATCGAGGCTGGGATATCGATCGAGGTGGTCGGGCGTGAGATTCAACAGGACGGCTACGCGTGGGCGGAATTGCTCCACCCATTCGAGTTGGAAACTCGATACCTCGACGACAGCCGCATCGAGGTGGCCTTGCTCCGTTGCCTCGATCAGGGGTGTTCCGAGATTTCCGCCTACGAACACACGCAACCCCGCTGCTCCCAGCATGGCTCCCAGAAGGGTAGTCGTGGTGCTCTTCCCATTCGTCCCCGTGATGGCGAGGATCGGGCAACTCAGCAGGCGGAAAGCGAGTTCCAGTTCGCTCCAGACGGGCACGGCCCGCCGCACCGCTGCCCGCAGCAGCACATGATCCATCGGAATCCCCGGGCTGGTCACCACGAGGTCGATTCCTCCCAGGAGGGCGACATCCGTATCATCCGCGCACCGTTCGACGGCGGTGGGCAGGTGCAGCCGTTCGAGCGCGTCACGGGACCGGTCAACGAGGATCACGCGCACGCCACGGCGCTCCAGGACGCCAGCCGTGCTGACACCGGTCCGGCCGGCTCCCAGCACAAGGATCTTACGGCTTGAGATCCGTGGATTCATCGCAACTTCAAGGTGCTCAGGGCCAGTAGCGCGCAGATCACCGAGACGATCCAGAAGCGCACGATGATCCGGGGCTCAGGCCATCCCTGCATCTCAAAATGGTGGTGGATGGGCGCCATACGAAAAATACGTTTGTGGCGCAGCTTGAACGACGCAACCTGAAAAATGACCGAGAGGGCTTCTACCACGAACACGCCACCCGCCACGGCCAGGACGATCTCCTGCTTCGTTATGAGGGACACCAGGGCCAGGGCTGCCCCCAGGGGGAGCGAGCCAACATCGCCCATGAACATTTTGGCCGGATAGGCGTTGAACCAGAGAAATCCCAAGCCGGCACAGACGAGGGCAGAACAGAAGATGCTCAGCTCCGCCGCTCCGGCGACATGGGGGATTTGCAGATAGTCGGCCAGACGCACGCTGCCTGTCACATAAGAGAGGACGCCATAGGTGAAGGCTACGGTCATCACGGGCCCGATCGCCAGACCGTCCAATCCGTCCGTAAGATTCACCGCATTGGAGGCACCGACGATGAGAACCGCTCCGAAGGGAATATACCACCACCCCAGTTCAGGGTGGATGTCCTTGAAGAATGGGAAATAGAGAGAACTGGTGAAGCCGGGACGTACGTAGAGAATCGAGACGGCGATGAGAGAGAGGACGAATTGAGCCGCCAGTTTCTCGCGACCGGTAAGTCCTCGCGCGTTGCCACGGCGCAGCTTGCTGTAGTCGTCGACGAACCCGACCACTCCGAAACAGAATGTCACCACCACCGTCAGCCATACGTAAAAATTCGTCAGATCAGAGAGCAGCAACGTCGAGAAAATCAGGGAGAACAAAATGAGCGTCCCCCCCATGGTAGGGGTGCCCGCCTTCGACAGATGGCTCTGTGGCCCATCGAGCCGGATCGTCTGGCCGATCTGGTTCGCCTGCAGGCGATCGATCACCCAGGGGCCAAGGACGAAGGAAACCACCAGCGCGGTCAATGCGGCAATCAGCGAACGGAATGTGATGTAGCGAAAGACGTTGAAAACGGAGTGCGTGGTATGCAGCGGATACAGCAGATGGTAGAGCATCAGTGTGGCATCCCGGCGTTTTCGAGGAGTCGTACGACTTCGTCCATCCGCATACCATGCGAACCCTTGACGAGGATCGTGTCACCGGGGCGCCAGCGTTGCCGGACCGCTTCGGCCGCCGCGGCGTGCGAAGCGCAGTAGACGATGCGTTCCTCTGGAAAGCCGGCCTCTCTCGCACCTTCGGCAGCGGCTTGCATATCCTGTCCCATGAGAATCAAGTACCCAATTCCGAGAGCCGCGGCACGCTCACCAATCTTATGGTGAGCGCGCCGGCTCTCGACGCCCAGCTCCCGCATGTCCCCCAACACCACCACCGACCGCCCACCACAACGCTGTAACGTTGTCATGGCGGCCTCCACGCTGGACGGATTCGCATTGTAGGCGTCGTTGATCAGGGTAATTCCATTGTCGAGGCGCACCACCTCCATCCGCATCGACATCCCCACGGTGCGCTCAAGACCGCAAGCGATCGCCTCCAAGCGAAATCCCAGGGCATACCCAAGCGCCGCTGCGGCAAGCGCGTTGGATACATTGTGAACTCCGACCAGACGCAGGTGCACACCAGTTCGCCTGCCGGCCATCTCCAGATCGAAAGCAATTCCGTCAAAACCAAAATCCCGTACGTGCCGGGCACGCACATCCCCATCGACTCCGTAGGTGACGCGCCGGCCAGAAAAGCCCTCACTCACCCTACGGACCCATTCGTCATCGAGATTGATTGCAAGAACGGCGTCTCCCGACAGGCCAGCGACGAGTTCCCCTTTGGCACGGGCCACACCGGCAATCGTACCGCTACAGCCCTCTGCATGTGCCAGACCGATATTGGTGATGACACCCACGTCTGGCTGCGCAATTTGTGTCAGCCGCGCGATCTCTCCCGGCCGATTCATACCCATTTCGAGAACCGCCACTCTCTCCCGGCCCGTGGTGCGCAACAACGTCAAAGGGAGGCCGATCAGGTTGTTGAGATTTCCTTCGGTGGCAAGCACGGCATCGGATGTGGCAAATTCCTCTGCGCAGATATTTGCCGTCATCTCCTTTGTCGTGCTCTTGCCCGAGCTACCGGTAATGGCGGCAACCCGCATCCCCGTCTGGCGCCGTGTCCATGCCGCAAGCTGCCCGAGGGCAAACAGGGTATCCTCGACTACGATGAGTTGCGTTGTGGGCACATCGGGTATGGGCTGACTCACCACTGCCGCGAGGCTCCCCTGCGCCAACGCCCGTGCCACGTAGGAGTGACCATCGTGATTCTCACCCTTCAAGGCCACGAACAGGGATTGGGGAAGGACCTGCCGGGAATCGATGGTCACCGATGTGAACACGACGTCCCGAGGAAGCTGGGTACGTACACCCAAAGCGAGTTGCAGATCCGCGGCGCTCCAGGACATGCGCGGCATCGAGGCGTGGTGCGGCTCTTCCTGCCAGGCCATGTTCATCCGGCCGCCGATCCCAGCCGCAGAAAGAGCGTGCGGCTGTCCGCGTTCGTTGCTCCGGGTGGAGGGTCCTGTGCGACGACGAAGCCAGATCCCTCGTAGCGCACTTCCCAGCCGGCACGTTGCGCCTGCCGGAAAGCCTCACGCATACTCAGACCGAGGAAACTCGGCATTCCTCCGGGCATACTCTCGCCCGTCCAGCTCGCCAGTTCCACCTTGCCGGCGGTGACATGCGGTTCTTCGGCTGGAACGGCTGGGGCG
Organism: uncultured Binatia bacterium (SeqCode); assembly: GCA_964515725.1. Lineage (GTDB taxonomy): Bacteria > Desulfobacterota > Binatia > HRBIN30 > HRBIN30 > CAZEWD01. The sequence continues at coordinate 7,910 of CAZEWD010000049.1, read as the reverse complement.
GTTTTGGCCATGCGAAGGCCCAGTCGATCGACTCCGAACTCTCCGATTCGACGGAACACCGGCGCCGCAACAAGCCCGCCATAGACAGCAGCGCGCGGCGTATCGATCACCACGAGAATGACGTAACGGGGCTTGTCGGCCGGCAGATATCCGATGAACGAAGCGATCCGGTCGCGGGACGAATACCGGCCAGTACGCGGGTCCACCTTCTGAGCCGTACCCGTCTTGCCGGCGACCGGGATCCCATCGATCTGCGCCTTGGTGCCAGTCCCGGACTCGACCACACCGCGCAACATGTCCGTTACCACGGCGGCCGTGGCAGCCGAGATCGGTTCCTGAACCACACGTGGTTCATTCTCCAGCAGAACGGTTCCATCGCTGGCAACGACGCGCCGCACCACATACGGGCGCATCAGCTTGCCGCCGTTGGCCAATGCGGCATAAGCCCGTACGAGCTGGATTGGGGTTACGACCACTCCCTGGCCGAAACTGGTAGTCGCAATGTTGATGCGTGCCCATTTCTGCCAGGGGCGAAGCCGGGCTGCTTTCTCGCCGGGGAGATCGACTTCGGTGACGGCATGGAGACCAAAGCCCTGCAAGGCGGCATACAGGCGTTGTGCGCCAAGGCGTTCTCCTACCTTGGCCGTACAGATGTTGCTCGAGTGTTTGATGACATCGGTAAAGCTGAGCCACCCATAGGGATCGTGATCGTGAATGACGTGTTTGCCGATCGCGTAATTACCTCTTTCACAATTCAACCGCTCATCGGGCCGCACCAGATGCGCCTCGATCGCGGACGCG
>CAZEWD010000049.1:2711-7099 GCA_964515725.1 uncultured Binatia bacterium (SeqCode) | reverse complement strand
GTCTGTAATGGCACGATTGCGGGCCGTCTCGCTGCTCGCCTGTTCCTTCTGACTTGGATCGAACGGCGGATACTGCGCCAGTGCCAGGATTTCTCCCGTCTGTGGGTCCATGACCACGGCTGTCCCGGCCACGGCACGATTATTCACCACGGCGGTGGCAAGTTCGGTTTCCGCAACCTGCTGCAAGGAGGCATCGATGGTAAGTTCGACTCTGGCGCCAAGATCACGAGGTTCGGCCGCTCCTTCCCTCTGGATGCGGCGACCACGGGCATCACGCTCGAAGAACCGGGGCGGCGGATCACGTCTCAATTCGTGGTCGTAGGATCGTTCAATGCCGCTCAGGCCTTGCAGATCGATCCCGACGGTTCCCACCAGTTGTCCGGCCAGACAGCCGCGTGGATAGACGCGACGCCGACTGGTGGAGATGCCAACGCCTTTGAGGTGAAGTGCCGCAATCTGCTCTGCCTGTTCGACCGTCGCATCGCGATGCAGCCAGACGAACCTGGCAGGCCCCTCCAGACGCGCCGCCAGGGCCGGCACCGGCATACCCATGGCCCGGGCCAATCGACCAAGATTTTCAGGTTGGAAAGAGCGCGGGCGCAGATAGATCGAAGCCGACTCTACGGTGCTGGCCAACAATTCGCCACGCCGATCCAGGATCGGGCCACGTTCGGACGGCAGGGCCACCTCTTCCCGATGCTGTTGCGCAGCCCGCCCTCGCAGATGGCCTGTCTGTAGGACGCAGAGCTGGATGGAACGGACGAAAGCCACACCGAACAAACACAAAAATACGCTGGCAACCGTGACCATCCGGATCTGGCGGGGGACGATTTTCACGGGAGAACCGCCTCCTGTCCTTTGTTCGGGCGCTGTAGGCCCAATCGACTCTGCGCCAAGGCTTCCAGGTTGACGGCGTTGTCGAAACGCGCTGCCTCCGCCTCAAGTTCACGCGACTCCTCGCGCAGGCGCTCCACCGCCTGGCGGGTGGCGTCGAATCGATAGCCGACTTCAGCGACCTTCAGCCGGAGCCAGACATACCCCAGCGCGACAAAAACGCATGCTCCGACGAGAAGGACCATCCAGATACCGAACGCCTGGCGCTCATGTGCATCCGCCAGCGCCATGCGGGTGCGTCTGGACCCCGGCGCCGATAAGACAACACGCTGGGAAGGAGTACGATCGATCGATAACGGAAGCACGCTCAGATCTCCAACTCGCCAAGCAACTCGGGACGTTCGGCAAACTCCCTGCCGGCCGCCTCGAAAACCTGTTTCCAGCTTTCCCGATCCCAGATGCGGAACTTGTCGATGGCGGAGGCGAAAACTGCCTCCTTTTTCAGACCGGCGAATTCACGCAGACCGGTCGGAAGAAGAATCCGTCCCTGCCTGTCGATCTCGCAATCATGGGCGCTCCCGACGTAGTAGGTAATGAATTTCAGAACCTGCGGATTGAACTGCGGTTTCTGGCGGAGCAGTTCTTCGAGGCGGACCCACGCGGCATAGGGGTAAACATCCAGACAAGGATGCCCCCCTATGCTGAAGTTCGTGATCACGACACGATCGTCGTTGGAAGCCTGGAGGAATTCGCGGAATCGCGCCGGAACACTGACGCGTCCCTTATCGTCGATCGTGTGCTCGAAAGTACCGCGGAACATAGAACCCCGCGTGGGACCGCTCCCCACCACATCCCACTTCTTCCCACCGCGGCGCCTTATATGTGAAGATCGTGGAACGTGTCAACAACAAAAGTCCAGGACAAAAGCAGGACGGCTCGCGGTAGGGTCGTCGGTCCTATCCCATCTTCAGGAGGTAGCACGCGCATCGGGCATGGAGGCTGTGGTGGAAAGTGGGATAGAAGGTGGGGGCGGAGGGGGTCTGTAAGCCGGATTCTGTCCCCCGGCCAACGCCGGGGCGGCAGCCATTCCTCTGGGACGGCCGTTACCGGCCGCCTCGAGCGACATACCCGAGGGGGCGCGGGCCACGCAACCCTCTGATTCGTCTTGCTCCGGGTGGGGTTTGCCGAGCAAGGCCATCACTGGCCCTGCTGATGCCGAGGCATCTTTTCACCGACTCCGCACGGCGAACCGTGTGGCCGTCTTTTTTCTGTGGCACTTTCCCTCGATCACTCGAGGCCGCCGTTAGCGGCCACCCTTGCCCTGGGGAGTCCGGACTTTCCTCCCGCGACAATGAATCGCGAGCGACTGCCCGACCCCCTCCGCTCGTGATGATTAGCGGGATCGCCGGTCAGGCGCCAGGCAATTCAGGCCGCCAGTAAAGAATGCGATGGCAGTTCGGGCACAGCCGGATATCGGTTGCGCGTTGCAACTCATTGAAAAACTGCGGTGGCAGATTCATGTGACAGCCAGAGCATGCGGCGTTGCGGACTTCGACAACGGCAAGTCCACCACGACGGGCGAAGATCTGTTCATATTTGCGCAACAGGTCTCCATCGAGGGACTCGGCCATGTTCTCACGCCGTTGCCGCGCCATTTCAAGCTCGGCACGGATGGCTTCGATCCTCCCCTGGTTCTCCTCGAGTAAGGTGATCGTCTGCGCTTCCAGCTCGGCCTGTGCACGCTCCGCTTCCGAGGCGCTCGCCTGCAGCCGATCACTCGCCTCCAGCAGCCGGAAGATCTCCTCCTCCATCTGCTGGTTCGCTTCCTTGCCCAACTCGATCTCACGCCGAAGCGCGGCAAGCTCTTTCTCGTTGCGCACACGATTCAGTCGCATGCGCCGGTCCTTCATCTTGCCCTCTTCATCCTGCAGTTGCGCCTCGAGCAGGCGACGGCGAGATTCGAGCGAATCGCGTTCCGCCAGCACGGCCTGCGTCGCTTCGCGCTGCGCAATCAGTTGCTTCTCCAGGGAAACGATATCGCTGCTCAGCGTCTCCAGGAGGCTCCCTTTCTCCCGGAGTTCCCGATCAACCATCTGCAATTCCGCGAGTTGAGAGAGGGCTGTCACGATCACTCGAGCACCTATGTTCCTTCCGTTGTCAAATCTGATGGGCCCACCAGGATTCGAACCTGGGACCTACCGGTTATGAGCCGGCGGCTCTGACCAGTCTGAGCTATGGGCCCGAAGCTCGTCGGTTTGTGAAACCGAAGAGCAGATGGCAACAATGCTGATTGAAATCAAGTTGAACGCCTCAAAATCCACCTGTGATTCATGCCGTAGGCGGTTCGGAACGGCGTCGCAGGTGATCACGCAGGATTTCGAGCGGAGCACTGCGACCACTCGCTTCGGCCTGTTGCACCTGAGTTCGCAGGGCCTGCAACTGGGTCCGCCGGTCACGTTCGACAATACGTTCAATACAGTCACGTGCGATTTCCATACGATTGCCATTTGCAACCGGCCCCTCGCCGAGCAGTCCCGCACGAATGTGCCGGCTCAAAACGGAAGGGAGTGTATCGAGGATCCCTTCGATGCTCTGGCCACTGCCCCATGAATCCACGATGCGCCGTGCAGCGGCGCTCAGCTCGGGACTGGCGAAACGGGAAAGGGTCCTGTTGTTTTCGACGAATTCCGCCACCTGCCGGTCCAGCGCCATAGCCTCCGCCAGTGTCAATTCCTCCGGCCGGTACGATTCGTTCGGCGCGGATTCATCCAGCGGCTGTTGGACGGCCTGCACCGCATCCGGCTGGCGCCGGTGACGGAACACATCCTCCCCCACACCGAGCATCTGCGCCGCCTTGTGTGCAAGGATACTGAACTGGGTCGCATACTGGATTTTCGAAAGCACCTGCGCAATGGTGGCGGCTGCCTTCATCTTTTGCGGTACGGTTGCCGCGGGACCCGGATCGGCGCTTTGGAGGAAAAACTCGGCCAGTGGTACGGCATGAGTGATCAAGGTCAGCGTTGCTGTCGTGCCCAACTGGCGGACATACGTGTCAGGGTCGAAACCCTCTGGCAGAAAGGCTCCCAGTCCCCACACGTTCGTCTCGGCGCACACGGCAAAGGCCCGGACCGCAGCCTTTTGCCCGGCCGCATCCCCATCGAAAAATGCAACGACCTGGGGGGCGAAACGGCGAGCGAGACGCAGTTGTGTTGCTGGCAGCGCAGTTCCAAGCGTCGCAACGACATACGAGATCCCTGCCTGCGCCAGAGCCAACGCATCGATGTATCCCTCCACGATGACGACTCGCTCCTCCGCTCGGATCGACTGCCGCGCCTCATAGAGGCCGTAAAGCCCCTCCCCCTTGCGGAACAACGGAGATTCGGGGGAATTGAGATACTTCGGCTTCTGATCCCCCAATGCGCGACCGCCAAACCCGATGACACGTCCCCCGGCATCACGGATGGGGAAGGTGATCCGTCCCCAGAACCGGTCGTAGAAGGAACCATCCTGCCGGCGGCCCAGCAACCCCACCTGAATGGCGGGTTGAACCTCGA
>CAZEWD010000049.1:0-2701 GCA_964515725.1 uncultured Binatia bacterium (SeqCode) | reverse complement strand
GGGCTTCGGCCGACTCGGCAATATCATCAACGGCGAGTTGTGGGGGAAATTCACCGGCGGCCATTGGGGCGTGGTGTTTCCGCAGGCGCCGGAGATCGCCGGGTTGAACCTCGATCCGGCGAGATGACAAGGCCCGCACCAACCCTCCCTCGGGTGGACAAAATCCAAGGCCATACTGTTCGATGATCGTTGGCGAGAGACCACGAGAATCGAGGTACTGCCGGGCCACGGACCCACGTGCCGATCGGAGAGCTGCGGCAAAGTACTCCTGAGCCGCCTGGTTGGCTGCAATCAGGGTCTGCCTGGGATCCGTCGCGGCCATTCTCTCCTTCGGGAGTTCCATTCCCGCTCGCTGCGCAAGCCGTTCGACGGCCTCCCGGAATTCCAGTCGGTCGGCGCGCATGAGGAACGTGAAGACGGTCCCGCCGGCTCCACAGCCAAAGCAGTGGAACAATCCGCGTTCCTCATTGACAGTGAAGGACGGTGACTTTTCCGCGTGAAACGGGCATAGCCCGGAATAATTCCGGCCGGTTTTCTTCAGTGTGACGTAGGCCGAGACGATCTCGACGATACTGATCCGCTGGCGGATCTGCTCGATTACATCGTCTGGAATCCGCCCCCGCACGCCACTACACCTTCCCACTCTGGGGGAAAATCTCCAGGCCGACTCGTAGGCGGTCCGAGGCCATATGCACAAGGATCCTGGCAAAGCGGGAGCCATCAATACGAACAGCCACGGGCGGTGCGAAGAGATAGAAAAACAACAGAAAGGCGGTACAGACCACAACGCCCTTCGCCCCTCCCGCCGCCACACCGAAGACACCACTCACGAGGCGGCCCATCTTCGATCGAACACTGCGCTCCAGCACATAACCGGCGACACCCAATATCGCCGACACTGCGCCAAAAATCAGGACGAAACCAACCGCTCGCTGAATCTCCGGAATGCCGGTCAGGCTGAATTCATCGGCGAAATGGCCGACCAGCGCCGGTGTGAATCGATAGGCCGCCAGGGATCCGCAGATCACTGCAGCCAACCCGAACACTTCACGAAAAAAACCGCGCCAGGCGCCGCGGATTCCCGCCAGCGCGACAAATGCAAAAAGGGCCAGGTCAATGGATGCAAAGCTCATCATCGACCGGGCCCTCCCATCTGCAAGTCAGTACCCGCTCCTCGCAACACGACGAAGATACCGCTTCTTCGCCGCAAGCGCTTTCTTCTTTTTTTTGACACTTGGTTTCTCGTAGTGTTCGCGCTTGCGTAACTCCGAAAGGATGCCGGCTTTCTCGCACTGCTTTTTGAAACGTCGGATGGCACTTTCAATGGGTTCGTTTTCTTTGACCCGAACTCCGGCCATGAAGGTTCACCCCCTCCCGCCTTTGGATGCCTTGGAATCGTTTGTGATGGTTCGATGCAGGACCGGCAGACCCTAGTGATTCTCCTCTCCTGGATCAAGGTGTCGGCCACGGCACACACGGTCATTTGAGTGCCATCAAACGTTCGGGGTGATCGCTGATGATGCCATCGACCTGCAGGTCGAGCAGCTCGCGCATGCTTTCCACCACGTTGACCGTCCACACGATTACCTGGAGCCCGGCTTCGTGCGCCCGCGCGACCATCTCGTTGCTTACAAGAAGGTGGTGCGGATGGATCGCCGCGGCCCCCAGTGTCTTGGCCCACGCCCAGGCACGATCCAGATCGAACTGATGCCAGAGAAGCCCCAGTGCGACTTCCGAACTGTGGTTCCGTAACAGGGAGAGAGCTTCGGGTTCGAAGCAGGAAACGAGGGTCGAATCGAGCGCTCGATGGCGGACCAGCGTATCAACCAGCGAGGGCACCAGCGTTGGCCAATCTTCTTCGGGCGATTTGATCTCGACATTCAGGCGGGCGCGCCCTGCGACCAGATCGAGGACCTCGCCCAGGGTGAGTATGCCTGCGCCGGCAAAGGCCGGGGAAAACCAGGAACCACAGTCCAACTTGCGCAAATCGGCCAGAGGAGTATCCCGCACCCGCCCGATCCCATCCGTCGTACGCTCGAGTTGCCAGTCGTGAATGACGATCAGTTCATCGTCGCGACTCAGTTGAACGTCGAGTTCGATCATGTCGACACCGCACTCCAACGCTCGCTCGAACGCCATACGTGTATGTTCGGGAGCGGAACCGGAGGCGCCGCGATGAGCAATCCGCAACCAGGCCTTTGGCATAGAGCACGAAATAGGAGACAATCCTCCCGATGGAAAGATCCGTTTTCGGGAATTGCTGCTGTCCGGCGCCTGTGCGATAGCCCGCGCATGGCAAGAATGTGGACAGCCATTTCCGTACGCGTGGCCGCCACGGCCAGCGACGTGATCGCCAATTTGATGCTCGAACTCGGCGCCCCCGGACTGATCATCGAGGACGAGGCGGAAATGGAAAGAATCACCGGGCATTTTCTCGATGCGTCTCCCACCAGAGAGATCCAACGATTCTGCGACTCGATCGGCGTGCCTGTAACCCTTACACAGGAGATGGTACGGGAAGATGATTGGGCGGAGAACTGGAAGCAACATTTCTCTCCGCTTGCCATTGGTGAACGCTTGTGGGTAACCCCGCCCTGGGGCGCGGCAGCCCCTGAAGGCCGAATCGAAATCGTCATCGAACCGGGCATGGCATTCGGCACCGGGCACCACGGAACCACGCGGGGATGTCTGCTGGCGATCG
>CAZEWD010000048.1:14082-14468 GCA_964515725.1 uncultured Binatia bacterium (SeqCode) | reverse complement strand
TTGATTAATTGGATGTTATCTTCAATTTCTTTCGTTGGGTGATCAGGAATTCCAATCCCGCGCCAACCTTCTCGCACAAGTTCTGAAGGTCCTGGGCCCGATCGGGGCATTCGATATGGCCCTCCGGGTAACAGGCTCCTCCCAGACAGAAGTCGAAGCCGCAATCGCGGATGAAACGCACCAGCTCCGCAGCATAGCCGAATCCGCCTTCGGTTCGTTGAAAGTGGGGTTGGTCCCGCGGCGGATCGCCGCGCAATGCCAGGACGTTCTCGATGCCGTGGCGGTGCAGCCGTTCGAGGACAGACCGGATCTCCTCTCGATCTGCCCCCACACAGGTGAGGTGTGCCATGCTTTCGATGCCGATCTCGTGCTTGATGCGGCTGACC
>CAZEWD010000048.1:0-14072 GCA_964515725.1 uncultured Binatia bacterium (SeqCode) | reverse complement strand
GTACTACCGCCCGCACCGTAGGTGACCGACACGAAGGCAGGATTCAATTCTCGCAGATGGTCGATCGTACGAAAGAGGGATTCCTCCCCCTGCGGAGTTTTGGGCGGAAAGAATTCGAACGAAAAGAGCGGACCATCGGTCCCCAGGCGATTACAGATGCGCATAAAGTGTCCGCCGAAACTACAGGAAAGCAGGGCGTTCGAGCAACGGTTTCCCGGGTTGACACAAACTGCTGTCCAGCGACACCATGTTTTAAAAAAATGAAGACATTTGGAAATTGGCCTTGACTCGGTGGGGGGGACTCGGCGATGGGGTAGATCCATGATTGCCTGTTTGGGCCGCAACGAGCTTTGTGCGGCATCCTCCGCTCTTGCAGCGCGACGCCAGCTTGCATTGGCTGCCCGTCCGCGCCGGACCGGTTGTGATTGCTGCCCGCTCCGCGCGTCCCACCCCAGATCCACACCCGCATTTGATGAGGCGATTGCATCGACGTGCCCCATGGCGTGGTTGCGCCCTACGACGATATTGGTGAGGTGGCGGGGAGATTGCGCAGGCCAATCCCCGAAGGAGGAGGCAGCAGCCCGTTCATGTCGAAAGTCATGCTCATCAACGTCACGCATGCGGAAGAGAGCCGCGTGGCGATCGTTGCAGACAACACCCTGATCTCGTTCGAGATCGAATCGTTCAATCGCGAACATCTCAAAGGAAACATCTACAAAGGCATCATTCATCGGATTCACCCGGCCCTCGAAGCGGCCTTCGTCGACATTGGTGCGGATCGTGATGCGTTCCTGCCGCTCGATGAGATTTGCTTCCGGCACCTTGCGAACCCACCGCCACGCAACGGCGGTGGCAACGCCGAACGCCGCCGGCCACGCATTCAGGACATCCTGAAGCCGGGCGAGGAAGTGCTCGTGCAGATCGTCAAGGAGCAGTTCGGCAGCAAGCCGCCCACGCTCAGCACCTTCTATTCGTTGCCAGGCCGGTTCCTGGTGCTTCTGCCGGGTTCTGACGACGCGGGTATCTCGCGCCGCATCGAGGGTGCTGATCGGGTGCGTGTGCGTGAACTCATCGAGAAGTTACATCCTCCCGACGGGTTCGGCATCATCGTGCGAACCGTGGCCGGCTTCGATCCGGGGGTGAATGACCTGCAGCGCGATATGACCTATCTGTTGCGTCTGTGGGAGAGCATCCAGCAAGCGGCTGTGAGCAAACGCGCTCCCGCTCTCGTTTATCGAGAGCACGATCTCGTACTACGCAACATTCGCGACTATTTCACTCCCGACATCGACGAGATCCATGTCGATAACGAGGATGTTTTCCTGCGTGCTCGTGAATTTTTGCGCGACGTCATGCCGGAGAAGGAAAGCGCGCTCCGTCTCTATCAGGGAGACAAGCCGATCTTCTCCCATTTCAATGTCGAGACCCAGATCGAATCGATCTATAAGCGGCGCGTGCCACTCAAAGGTGGAGGGTATATCGTCATCGACGGCACGGAGGCGCTCACCGCTATCGACGTCAACTCCGGGCGTTCTACCCGAGGCATCAGCCAGGAGGACACCGCCTTTCGCACGAATATCGAGGCGGCGGTCGAGATCGCCCGCCAGTTGCGTCTGCGCGACCAGGGAGGCCTGATCGTGATCGACTTCATCGATATGCGCAATCCGCAACACATCGGTGAGGTGGAAAAGGCGCTACGTACGGCGATGTTCGAGGATAAGGCACGGCACGAGGTGGGGCGGATTTCGCATTTTGGATTGCTCGAGATTTCACGCCAGCGTCTGCGTCCGGCGGCGGTTGCAACGTCATATGTCGCCTGCCAGATGTGCGATGGATACGGGCTCGTGCGGACGACCGAATCCGCCGCCCTGGTCAATCTCCGCAAAATCCACAACCGCGTTGCCCAGGGTGACGTGGCCTCCGTTCGGGTTTCGCTTCCGAATGAAGTTGCCATGTACCTGCTCAATCATAAGCGCGAGGATCTGGCGCAACTTGAACGGCGCTACGCCACCAGAATCCAGGTCGTTCTGCGAAGCGATCTCATGCCACATCAAGCGGAGATCGAGGTCAAGCCGCGTGTCGAGGGTGACAGCGAGAAGCCGCAACAGTTGCGACTTGGCGGAGTCGCCCACGTGGAACCTCCAGCCGCTTCCGCGGAAGCGGTGGCAGTTCCTGCCACAACAGCATCGAATGCAGAATCTGCGCCGGCGGGAGAGGCAGAAGCCGCACCGGATGGCGTACAGCCCCGCGAAAGCAAACGACGCCGCCGGCGTCCACGACGGCGGGGGCGTACCAAGTCGGCAGCGGCGGCCGTTGGAGAGGGGCTGGCCGCATTGGGCAGTTCGCTCGGTTTGTCCATCGAGGCAACAGTGGGAGGCTCTGAGCAGGCGACGAGGGCAAGTGCCGTTGCCGTGGCCGGCGAGGAATCTGACTCGGAGCTCGATGCCGGCTCGCTGACCGACGTCGACAATGAGATCGACGCTGAGGTCGAGCAAGAATCGAAAACGCCGGTACACACAACCGCTGATGCATCGGGCCAATCGCGTGTTGCCGGATCGGCGGGGAAAACCGAGCCGGCCACTGTTTCGGTGGGACCGGATGCATCTGATGCAACGAGAGAAGCACTGGTAGCCACGGAACCGGAAACAGCCGGAGCAGGCATGACGGGAACGGTTGAAGCGAAGCCGAAACGACCGCGTACGCGACGTTCCGGTAAGGCATCGGGGAGTAGCAGACGTCATTCGAGCAGTCGCACGATTGCCAGAGACGAAGTGCTGCAGATGCCGGAAGCCGAGAAGTCCGAGCAGCCTGAGCAGGAGGTGGAGGCAGTAGAGACCAGGCCTGCAAGGCTGCCAAAATCGGAGACGAAGGCAGCAGAGACACAACAGCAGGAGAAAGCTGCGGCGGGAAGATCCAGGAGGACGCGCAACGCCGGATCGAAGGATGCGATGGCGGCTAACAGCGCCCCGAAGCCTCGCCGTCCGGCGAAAAAGGCAGCGACCAAAGTGCCGAAACCGGCCGCGCCGCCCGAGAAGTAAACACGACGCGAAGTGATCGGAGGCAAATCGAGGGCTGGTCTGTTTGCCTTCGATCTTGAAGCCAAAAAAGAAGGGCTCGGCGGTTGCCGAGCCCTTCTTCGCTTCGAGTGGAGAGGTTTACGGGAAGAAAGTGGGCCCGTTGTTGTGGCAGAGGAACGCGTCCCGCGACTTGGGCTGGCAGACGATCTGTTCGTAGATACCATCGTCCCCGATGCTCAAACACATCTGGTACACGACACTGAAATAGCCCGGTGGCAGGTTTACGTTGTTGTATTGGATCTGGAAGTTGTAACGCCTGTCTTTGCCCCGGACGGGCGACACTTTCACCCAGCCTCTTTCATTTTCGGCAATCCAGCCCGTGCCATCGGGGCGGAAGGTCAGGGAAGGCATGAGAGCAATGATTTTGTTGTCCTTGTCAGCGAGAGAAAAGGAGCCCGATTCAAAGTCCGGATTGATGCCGTTCGATGAAGGATTGAGCTGGAACTCTCCCACTTTGGTAGTGATGTCTGGCGCCGGCAGCGGATGCTTGTAGTAGAGCTGACCGATCTTGTTGCCTGTCTGGCAGGCAGGCGGGATCGGGCACGTGACCGGGATTCCCGGGCAGGACTGGGGACCCGTCGGTTCAGGGACCACGGTCGCAGTTGCCGTCGGTGTCGCGACGTTTGTTACCGGAGTGAATGTCGCGGTCGCGGTCGGTCGGATCGCAGTTGCCGTGGGTTCCACTGGCGGCGGAGTATCGCGCGGACCGGGGCGACGTGTTGGGCGCGGACGCCGGGTCGGTCGCGCCTGTTGGGTCGGACGCGGTACCCTCGTGGGGCGTGTCAACGACGGATGGAGTTGTGCCTGGGCGTCTGCGTCCAAAAGCCCCGCTGAACCCAGAAGCCCCTCAGTAGGAAGCCCCAGGGCCACTGCCACGAGAATGAGGCTCGCACGGCCAAACAGTCTTGAACGAACGATTCCTGCAATCATATCCATCCTCCGTGTTTATTCTGCCCGCGTCGGTCCTTCTGACGGGTTTCGGGGTCGCGGACGGCGAGACAATACGGGTCACCTTTGCCGAAGGCAAGCACAAAAAGGGTTCCACCGGGTCCTTCCGAACCGCCGCAAAGGCAGGAGGTGCCAGCTACGGAAAGTCCCGCCGATTCGTTTTCGTTGTTTGCGTGTTTCGAGTGAATCCTTTACTGTTCGCCGCGTTTTCTGTGTCGCGGTCCGGCTGAGCACCCGGGGCGCGAGTGAAGATCAGGGCAAGGAGTATGGACATGCGACGCGAAGTGCGGGTCGGCCTCATCGGGTTCGGTACGATCGGCACAGGAGTCGTCAAGCTGCTGCAGCAACAACGGCGCCAAAGCCGGCAGCGGTTGGGCGCACACTTGACCCTGACCCGTATCGCGGACCTCGATACCCGGCGTGATCGTGGTGTGCGTCTGGGCGACGCCGTACTCACGGATGATGCACAGGCGCTGACCGACGATCCGGGCATCGACATCGTCATCGAACTCATGGGTGGGTACGACATGGCTCGTCGTTTGGTGCTCCGTGCCATTGCCAGCGGCAAGAGCGTTGTCACCGCGAACAAAGCCCTCCTCGCAGTACACGGTTCAGAGATCTTCTCAGCGGTCGAGAAGGCAGGCGTCGATATCGGATTCGAAGCCAGTGTCGGCGGTGGAATTCCTATCATCCGCACGCTTCGCGATGGTCTTGCCGCAGACCGCAACCAGGCCATCTACGGAATCGTCAATGGCACGTCGAATTACATCCTGAGTACAATGACCGAGAAGGGAGAGGAATTCGGCGCGGTTCTGGCAGAAGCACAACGTCAGGGCTTGGCCGAGGCCGACCCGACCTTCGATGTCGACGGGATCGATGCGGCCCACAAGCTGACTCTCCTGATCCAGTTGGCCTTCGGCGTGGCGGTGCCGTTTTCGAAGATTCCCGTCGAGGGAATCCGTCATATCAGTCAGCTCGACATCCAGTTTGCACAGGAGTTTGGCTATGCCGTCAAGCTCCTGGCCATTGCCAAGCGAGAAGGCCGGCAGATCGAAGCGCGCGTCCATCCGACCATGGTGCCCCGGCGTCATCTGCTGGCAGACGTGAACGGTGCCTACAACGGTATCGCCGTCCACGGCGAAGCACTTGGCCGCAGTTTCTATTACGGCCTCGGCGCGGGTATGATGCCGACTGCGACTGCCGTTGTAGCCGATCTGATCGATGTTGCGCGTAACTTCCTGCACGACAGCCGCGGTCGCACCGCGCCGCTGGGATATCGTTGCGCGGATCAGACTCGCGTGACGTTAAAACCGATCGAAGCAGTCGCCTCGGAATATTATCTGCGCTTTCTCGTGGTCGATCGCCCCGGAGTTCTTGCGCGCATTTCTGGTATCCTCGGAAAAAACGATATTTCGATCGCCGCAGTGATCCAGCGCGAAAGCGAACGGGGTGCTGCGGTTCCCATCGTGATCCGCACACACCATGCGGTCGAGAAGAATCTACGCCGTGCGCTGCGGGAGATCGACAAGCTTTCCGCGGTACGTAAGAAATCGGTTCTGATCCGCATCGAAGACAGTCTTGGGGAGTAACCTATGCGCGTGTGGATGATCGGCATTCTGGCAACCTTCTGGCTGGCGCCCTCGGCACAGGCCCTGACCGCCTGTACGGCGGCGGATATCATGGCGCAGGAGGGAGCTGCCTGTCCGGCAACTGGACTCTGCCGCATTACCAAACTCTACGATGTTACGCCTCCGCAAGCCGGTGCTTCGTGCAACTTCGACTTCAGTGGGCGAAACGTCGAGATTGCCAACACCGGCCAACTCAAACTACGGTTGCAAACCGTCTCTTTCTCTTCGGCGGATTTGACGCTGAACAGTGGCAAGAACGCGGCCATCGACATGCGTTCGGGGACTCTCAATCTTTCGGCTGCTGTGGTGACCATCAATTCGGGGAGCGCTGCCACGATCGACATGCAGTCGGGAAGTCTGAATGTTGCGGCCACCTCCCTGACCATCGCTGCAGGAGCTGTGATCGACGGAACCGGCCCCGGAACCTCCGGTCCTTCTGGTAACGGGGGCAGGATCGAGATCGATCTCACCAATAATTTCGTCATGAACAGCACATCCGGCGTGCGATCCCGGATCGATGTGTCTGGCGGTGTCGTTGCGGGATCCGTGACCATCAATGCAGATGGGAACGCGCTCCTTGACGGCCGCATCCTCGCCACCAATCTTGCCCGCACAGCCTCTGGTGGCCAGATCGTCGTCACCGCGGGCGGCAACATCACGGCGCAGCCGAGCACGACTTCGGAATTCAATGCCAGCGGTGGAGATCTGTCCGAAAAAGGCGGCGGTGGGATCGACCTGGAGGCTTCCGGCGATATTTCACTGCCTACGAACACGACGATCAATGTTTCGGGCAGTTTGGCGGGCACCGTTGATCTCGATGCCGGTGGTGATCTGATCTTCGGGGGCTTGATCGGCAACGGCATGAGCGACGATGGAGCCGGTGCCACGGTCACGCTTGCCTCCGGCAAAGGTGTCCGGGTGAACGGCAACATCTCGCTGCTTGGGTACAATGCCGGTAGTTCGATCGACAATGTGCCCGGTGAGGGAGGCTCCCTTTCCGTCGACACCTCATTCGGCGATTTCGTCCTCAATGGCAATATCCTTGCGGAAGGCGGGGGACCCGACGCCGATGGCGGAGAGATCGACATCGGAGTGAACGGTTCTCTCGTGATCGGGCAAGGGTTCAAGATTTCCGCCCGTAGCAACGGAAGCGAGGGATTCGGGGGATCGGTCGATGTGGAGGTCAGTCAGAGCATCATTTCCAACAACCAGTTGGGCGCGCTGATCGATGTCAGCGGCGGTGGCGGAGGAGGTGGGACCGACCTGGCGGCTCGCGGCGATATCATCCTGGGTGGTCCAGTGGATGTGAGCGGTCGTGCTGCGGCTGGGGTCGGTGGTGAAATCGTCATCGCCGCGGGTGCCGAGGGGGTCGGAAAGCTCAGCGTTCGGCAGTCGATCAGTGTCAATGGTGGCGCATGTAACCTGGATGGCTGTGGAGATGCCGGTTCTATCGATCTGAGCGGTTGTGATGTCGAAATTGCACATCCTAACGGCCGGGTCTTGGCACGAGCGCCGGGTGCTGCCGGCACCACTCTCGTCACAGCTCGCAAGCAGCTCAGCATCCTCAACACGAGCGTGACGAACGTCATCAGCGCGGAAGCAACGCAGGCGGGAGGCGTTCCCGGCGAGAATACGCTGGTGCACGAGGCGTCTTTCCCCGTCACGGGGGCGAATCGGATTGCGCCGGCCGCCATTGATAAGCTACGCCCGTTTTGCACGTTGGGTGTGACCGATGGTTGCCTCGTGCCTTGCCCGACCTGCGGTGACAACAAAGTCGAGTACCCCGAGGAATGCGACGGGAACAATACCGTCAACTGTGATGGCTGCTCCAACTTCTGCACGATTGAAAAATGCTCATCTTCCGTGACGTGTCCGGGTGGCGTGAGCTGTGATCCGCTCATCGGATGTGCGATCTGTCCGGATCTATCCACGCCAACTCCGACGCGGACTCTCACGTATACCCGCACTCCAACGATCACCCGTACGCCGACAGTCACGCCGAGCTCGACCTCGACACCCACTTTCACTCGGACATCGACTCCGGTTCCGACGTTCACATTTACGGCCACCGCACAACCGACAGGTAGCCCGACCAGCACTCGCACGCCGAGTTTTACGCCGACCGAGACCCCGCAACCGACGGCTAGCCCGACGATCACAGAAACACCGGTATCGAGCCCGACGCCTTCGGTCACCGCAACCCTCCAGCCCACGCCGTCCCCTTCAGCGACGGGCAGCTCCACACCGAGTTTTACGCCAACCGATACACCGCCCGCCCCGACTGCGACGGCGACCACCCCGGCGCCGACCGGCACGCCGATCCCATCCGCTACGCCAACGCCGGTTCCGTCAGCAACGGCGACTCCCGTCCCCAGTCCGACCGCGTCTGCCAGTGCAACCCCGACTCCAACACTGACCCAGACCGGCACCCCTACGGCGACTGCCACGGTCACCCCGGTGCCACCTACTGCCACCGAAATTCCGTCTCATCCGCCTTGTGTCGGTGACTGTGGCGGCGATGGTGAAGTCACCGTGGATGAATTGATCGTCATGGTGAACATCGCACTCGAGGCGCAACCCCTCGACAAGTGTCCGGCGGGAGATGCAGGAGAGGATGGGACGATTACGGTTGATGAGATCATCAAAGCCGTGAACAACGCACTTCTGGGCTGTTCGTGACGGCCGTGGTGCCGGCCTTCTGGCGTGAACGTGTGATCTCCGATAAGGAGAACGATCGGACTGAGACCTGATGATGGATCGGAATCTTGCGCTCGAAGCAGTGCGCGTGACGGAGGCTGCCGCGCTTGCCGCGGCCCGCTTGATGGGACGCGGCGATATCAGTGGTACGGACCGGGCGGCGGCGGAAGCCATGCGTAAGGCGATTCGCTCGATCTCGATCAACGGTACCGTCGTCGTGGGCGAAGGTGAGCAGGGTAGTAGCGACGTCCTTTATCGCGGCGAGAAGGTCGGCAACGGGGAAGGTCCGGAGATCGATGTTGCCCTCGATCCCCTCGAAGGTGCCACGATCTGCGCAACGGGTGGATTCAACGCTCTGTCGATCGTCGCCTTCGCCGAGCGCGGTGGGTTTCTGCGTTGCCCCGATACATACATGGAGAAGGTCGTCGTGGGACCCGAAGGGAGAGGTGCCATCGATCTGGACCGTTCTCCGATCGAGAATCTGCGTTCGCTGGCGGATGCCAAAGGTGTGTACGTGGCGGATCTGACTGTCGCCGTGCTCGACCGTCCACGCCACAAAAATCTCGTAGCCGAAATCCGTAAGGCGGGTGCACGGATCAAGCTGCTGGCCGATGGTGACGTGTCGGCCGGGATCGCGACTGCGAAGCCGGATGCTGGAATCGACATCCTGCTTGGCGTCGGCGGTTCTCTGCAGGGGATCCTGACGGCGGCAGCCATGCGCTGCGTGGGTGGTGATATGCAGGCCCGGCTGCAGCCGCAGAACGAGGAAGAGTTCGATCGTTGCCGCGAAGCGGGAATCACCGATTTCGGTCGCAAATTCACGCTGGACGATATGGCAGGTGCCAGCGTCATGTTTGCGGCCACGGGTGTGACGACAGGCGATCTCCTGCGCGGCGTGCGCTTTTTCAAGGGAGGCGCAACGACAAATTCATTGGTAATGCGCTCCCGCACCCACACTTTGCGCTTCATCGAGGCCATCCACCGCTTCGATCTGAAGCCTGAGTATTGAAAGATGAGAGAATGGCTCGTTGCGGGGCTGCGGTTTCAGGTGCCCGGTGTCGGACGTATCTGAAACCATGATTTCGATATCTGAAATCGAAAGTTACCGCGATTTCGACTGAATTACAGGGGAAGCCGTGAATTACGAGACTCTGTTGATTGATACCACGGACAATATCCGAACGATTACCATCAATCGTCCCAAAGCACTGAATGCGTTGAATCCCACCGTACTCTCGGAATTGGGTGCTGCGGTGACAGACGTGGCGCACGATGAATCGGTCCGTTGTCTCATTTTGACAGGTGCCGGTGAAAAGGCGTTCGTGGCCGGGGCGGACATTGCCGCCATGGAGGGGATGATCGCAGTCGAAGCCAGGCAGTTTGCGCGCGTCGGCCAGGCGGTGATGCATGCCATCGAGGAGTTGCCGATCCCCGTGATCGCTGCCGTCAATGGATTCGCGCTCGGAGGTGGGTTGGAGCTGGCCATGGCTTGTGACCTCATTGTTGCATCAGCGAACGCTCGATTTGGACAACCAGAGATCAATCTTGGCATCATCCCAGGGTTTGGCGGGACGCAGCGTCTGCCACGCCGGGTGGGTGCCGGAGCGGCACGCCGGCTGATCTACGGCGGTGCAATGATCGGTACGGATGAAGCACTGCGGTTGGGGCTGGTGGATCAGACGTGCGAACCCGGCCAGTTGATGGCGGAGACGTTGGATCTGGCTCGCTCACTTGCCAGCAAGGCGCCAATTGCGATTCGACAGGCCAAGGCCGCCATCAATGTCGGTTTTGACGTGGATCTCGCAGATGGTTGTCGCTTCGAGGCGGAGGCATTCGGTGTTACGTTTGCAACGGATGACCGTCGTGAAGGGATGCGAGCATTTCTGGAGAAGCGGACAGCCCGGTTCAGTGGGCGCTGACTGCCTTTGAGTGATGGGCTGGGAATCCTGTTATGCAACCCCTGTGGAAGCTGAAGCGCATGTCGTGAAGGGCTTCCTGGAGCAGTATGGAGTTCCATGTCTCCTCGTCAGTAACCGATTTGCGGCACAGCCTTTGACGTTCTGCGCACTGGGGCAGGTCCAGGTGCTGGTTCCGGCGGAGTGGATGAAGATTGCGCAGGGGCTGATCCGTGGACGGAAGAAAGTCGTCCCTTCACGGAGAGGTCCGAGACTACGCCGGATTGTGGGGGGAAAACATGCCTAAGGCGAAACAGGATTGGCTGCAACAATCCTATCCTGCGGAGGCGGATCGTCTTCCACGCTACTCGACCCTTTCGGATATCGAGATCGAACCACTCTATGATGAAGCCGATCTGAGTGACCAGACCTACGACGAACGGCTCGGTCATCCTGGCGAATTTCCGTTCACACGTGGTGTCTACCCGAGCATGTACCGCGGCAAGCTGTGGACGATGCGGCAGTTTGCCGGCTTCGGCAGTGCCGAGGATACGAACGAGCGGTTCAGGTTTCTGCTGGAGCAGGGGCAGACTGGCCTTTCCACTGCTTTCGATATGCCCACCCTGATGGGCTACGATGCGGATCATCCGCGATCGCGTGGTGAGGTCGGTCGAGAAGGGGTTGCCGTATCGAGTCTGGCCGACATGGAACGACTTTTTGCGGACATCCCGCTCGATCAGGTGACTACGTCGATGACCGTGAACTGCTCGGCCAGCATTCTTCTGGGGATGTATTTTGCCGTGGCCGAGCGCCGCGGTATTCCCCTGTCAAAGCTGGGTGGCACGATCCAGAACGACATGTTGAAGGAATTCATCGCGCAGAAGGAATGGATCTCTCCGCCGGAGCCGTCGGTGCGCGTGATTGTCGATATGATGGAATTCTGTGCACAGGAGGCTCCGCGCTGGCATGCCGTTTCGATCTCGGGGTACCATATCCGTGAAGCGGGCGCGACGGCAGCTCAGGAGCTTGCGTTCACCCTGGCCGACGGGATCGGCTATGTGCAGGCGGCCGTGGATCGAGGTATCGACGTCGATCATTTCGCTCCGCGCCTGTCGTTCTTCTTCAATGTGCACAATGATTTCTTCGAGGAGATTGGCAAGTTTCGCGCCGCACGCCGCATGTGGGCAAAGATCATGCGGGACCGCTTTGGAGCGAAGAATCCCAGATCCTGGTTGTTGCGTACTCACGCCCAGACGGCGGGGTGCAGCCTGACGGCGCAGCAGCCCCTCAACAATATCGTTCGTGTGGCTGTACAGGCATTGGCTGGTGTCCTGGGAGGAACGAACTCCCTACATACGAATTCGATGGACGAGACGCTGGCGCTACCGAGCGAGCAGGCCGTGCTCGTCGCCCTACGCACGCAACAGATCATTGCGGATGAAACCGGTGTGGCCAATTTCATCGATCCTCTGGGTGGCAGCTATGCCGTCGAGGCGATGACGGACCGCATGGAGCGGGAGGCATCCGAATACATCCGTCGCATTGATGACATGGGCGGCATCATCCGAGCCATCGAGATGGGGTTTCCGCAAAAGGAGATTTCTGAGTCGGCCTATCGGTTCCAGCAGCAACTCGAGCGTGGCGACAAAGTGATGGTGGGAGTGAACAAATATCAGATGAAAGAGGATCGCCCACTGGAAGTGCTCCGGATCAGCAACGAAGTCGAACGGAAACAGGTGCAGCGCGTGCGCGAGCGCAAGGCGGCGCGGCATGCGGAAAGTGTCCGCCATGCCATAGGGCGGGTACGCGACGCTGCACGCGATGGCACGAATCTGATGCCGCCCATCATCGATGCGGTAAAACATGAAGTTACTGTCGGTGAGATTTCCGATGTATTTCGCGAAGTGTTCGGCGTCTACCGGGATCCGGCCTATCTTTGAGTTCCGCCATGCGTACACGCCCTTTGCGAATTCTTGTTGCCAAACCCGGCCTCGACGGACACGACCGCGGGGCCAAGATTGTTGCACGCCTCCTGCGCGATGCCGGATACGAGGTGATCTACACGGGGCTGCACCAGACCCCGGAGATGATCGTTGAAACGGCGATCCAGGAGGATGTCGACGCCATCGGCTTGAGCATCCTGTCTGGGGCGCATATGACCCTCTTCCCCGACGTGCTCGAGCTGCTGCATCAGCGTGGGATCGACGATGTGCCGGTATTCGGTGGCGGAATCGTTCCGGAGGAGGATATTGCCGAACTGAACCGTCTCGGTGTCCGTAAGGTATTTACACCGGGTGCGGGTACCCAGGAGATTCTCGATTGGGTGCGCGACAACCTGCACCCGCGTCCGTGATGAAAGAAGTCTGATGGAGCAACGCCCTCTCATCATCGTAGGCTCGGGGCCCGCTGGAACCGCCACCGCGCTGTTCCTCGAACGTAATGCTCCCCAACTCGCCCGTGAGGCTTTGATTCTCGACAAGGCCGTACACCCGCGGCCCAAGGTTTGTGCCGGTGGCCTCATCCCGCATACGCTGACGAGCCTTTCCGAACTCGAGATCCCGCTGGATGTTCCGAATGCCGTTGCACACCGGGCGATCGTGAAAGTGCCAGGACGCGATGTGAAGTATGAGGGGCAGGAACTTTGTCGCTTCATACGTCGCGACGAATTCGACCATTTGCTGGTCCGGAAGTGCCGTGAGCGGGGTGTGGAGATCCGGGAGTCGGAGCGTGTCGTCGATATACGTCCCGAAGCGGACGGCATGCGTGTCGAGACGGAGCGCGGCACGTATCATACTCGCATCGTCGTTGGTGCAGATGGCTCGGGAAGCCTCGTACGACGACAACTCCTGCCGTTTGGAGGAAGCCAGGTCGGCAAGGCGGTCATGACCGACGTGCCGTTGAGCGCGGTCGACTGGGATGGTTTGCGCAACGAGTGTTATGAATTCGATTTCACGGCCGTGCCGAAAGGATTGCGCGGGTATGTCTGGCTCTTTCCGTGCTGGATCGATGGCGTGCCCCATGTGAACGTCGGTGTCTATTCCGTGCGTGCGGAGGGAACCGGACCGTTGCTTCAACGGATTCTGGCGGAAAGACTGGCACGGTTGGGAGTCCCTTTACGTGACGTGAAGTCGTTTCCGATCCGCTGGTACGATAAAGAGACGCGCATCGCCGCCCCCCATGTGATGCTTGCCGGCGATGCTGCAGGTGTCGATGCGTTGATGGGCGAAGGGATCTCGTACTGTTTCGAGTATGCGCGTCGCGCTGCGGTTGCTGCGGAGCAGGCGTTGGCTGTGCGCCGATACGACTTCGCCGGCTACGAGCGGTCGGTGGCCGATTCCTGGTTTGGCAAGAAATTGCGCCGCCTCGTCTTTGCCACACGCCTTTTTTATGGCCGTAGCTGGCCCTTGTGGTTTGCCATTGCAGCCGGGAGCCGGCGGGCGCAGGAGATCGGGATCCGTTGGTACAATGGTGTGGACGATTGGGATAAACATAGCGGCTGGGAAGCACTCGGCGCGTGGTGGCGTGGTGAGGTGAAACCACGATCCCTGCTTGCCGGAGGTGCGGAGGGAGAGCCCGGGGCGAGACACCAGCCGGACTCGATGCGAGATGCCGTCTCTGGTCGCCGCACGCCGGATTCGGCAGCGATTCACGCGTCGGCCGACCGATGACGAAGTCGCCGCGTATTGCAGCATTCTTCGACATCGATCATACGGTCATCTCGCGTGATTCGGGCACGCTCTTCGTACGTCATCTCATCCGGAACGGTTACATGCGGCGGCGCGACCTTCTTGGCCCCGCGTATTACACGTTGCTCTATCGGTTGAACC
>CAZEWD010000047.1:0-14526 GCA_964515725.1 uncultured Binatia bacterium (SeqCode) | reverse complement strand
TCGGTTCCTGGAAGATCATGGCGATCTGGTTGCCGCGCATGGCACGCATCTCCGATTCGTCCAGATCCAGGAGACTGTGCCCGTCGAACAGGATGCGTCCGCCGATGATCCTCCCGGCCGGAGGGAGCAGCCGCAGGAGGGAGAGTGCTGTCACCGTTTTCCCACAGCCCGACTCTCCCACCAGGCCCAGGGTCTTCCCCGGCTCGATGGTGAAACGGATGCCGTCCACCGCACGCGCTTCACCACGCGGCGTGAAGAAGCTCACGCGAAGGTCATCGACTTCCAGCAGTGCCACAGCAGTTCCCTGTAGCAACTCGTTCCCGAGCGCGGAATAGCTCGGCGGAGAGAGCCGACGAACGCGAGCCCTGCCTGCGGACTTCAGCTCTGTGAATTCCGACGGTGTCCGAAATATTGTGTCCGTATGATCTCAGGGCTGGAGGTTGTCCAGACGTCTCACGTACCGGGCGAGGGTGAGGCGCCGTCGGTAAATGCAGCAAACAAAACAGCCGGATGCTCTATTTTGCCCACGCCATTCACAGTATGCCGAGTGATGCCGGGGTCTGGATGGGATCTTCCCTGCGTTATCGCGTCACTCCGAGGTGTAACGCCTGCTGCGTCGAAACAGTTCACCACAGACGCAGGATCAGGCCTACGACCACGAAAATGATTCGCACCGTGTCGGCAAAGGGACGGAAATGGCTGATGCGCTCCTCAGGGCGCGGGTAGTACACTTTCACGGGTACGCTGTGGACCGTGATTCCGGCGCGCCGGGCGCGGATCAGCACCTCTGTTTCAAAAGCAAAGCGTTGTGCGCGCACGCCGAGAGCCAGTGTCGTCGCGATCGGATAGATGCGGAAGCCCGATTGCGTGTCAGGAATGCTCATGCCGCAGGCGATTTCCACCCAGCGATTGGCGAAGCGATTGCCGAAGCGTTTGATCGGTGTCGTGACCTCGGTGAGTCTTTCGAGCTGCCGATCACCGATCCAGATGGCATCCCGGTCTGCTTCAGCCGCCTCCAGCAGTCGGGGGATTTCTTCGGGTAGATGCTGTCCGTCGGCATCCAGCGTGAGCGCCCGGCAGAAATGATTTTCCGTCAACCAGCGCATCCCCGTCTGCAAGGCTGCACCCTTGCCCCGGTTCACGGCATGCTGGATCACCGTGGCGCCGGCAGCACGTGCCTCTTCTGCCGTGCGGTCTACACTCCCGTCATCGACCACAACGACGGTCGATACATGTCGCAAGGTCCCCGCCACCACCGCGGCGATGCTGCGCTCTGCGTTGAAGGCCGGGATCAGGACTGCAACAGGCGACACCTCAGCGGGCCAGCTCCGCGGCAATCTGTTCGCGCACCAGATCGCGGTACTTCTCGCGCTCCTCGTAGGCGAAGCGGCGCGAGTCGATGGGGGGGAGGATGACAATGTCCACTTCTCCCGGCACGATCGACAGGTACTGCCCCTTCGGCATCACGCGTGTCGTTCCCTTGCAGACCACCGGAACGACGGGAACTCCAAGGTAGATTGCGGCAACGAAGGGACCTTTCTTGAACGGCAGGAGATTGCCGTCACGACTGCGGGTTCCTTCGGGAAAGATGATGACGGACGAGCCAGCCATCTGCATCTTCTGCAGAGTGTCGATGGCAGCCAGCGGGTTTTCCCGATCGATGGCGATCATTCCCATCGTCGTCAGCACGGCTCCGAGGATGGGTTCGTTGAACAGCTCCTTCTTCGCCGCAAAACGATTGATGCCCGGCAGGTACCCGAGCAGTGCGGCGATATCGAAGTGGCTCTGGTGATTCGGCGCAAAGATGTACGGACCCTTGCCCAGATGCTCCAGACCGTGCATCCGCACTTTGACACCGCAAAGGCGCGCGAGCGCCCGTGCCGAGGCCTTGGCCCAACTCCAGGCCAGAGGCTTGTGGATCCGGTAGAGGACGATGGCAGTCGCCCCGCAGGTGAACAGCATGCCGCGGAAAAGAAAACGGTTCAGTGTGATGCGCCAGCCTTCGGGAACGCCGGAGTTCTCCAGAGCCTGGCTCGTAGCGGTAGGATCAACACTCATGGGCTGTTTCGCGTAGCACGGAAGATAACCCCAAAAAAGGCAGATATTTCTCCCCGGTTGACATCACTGTTGTCGATGCGATGAATGCTCCCCGTTTTTCATGCGCATCTATCTCATTTCACCCACGCACTATACGGCGGACGGCTCCCTCCATAAAACGACTCGTTACTGGACGAGCGGTTTGACGCTGCCCTATCTGAAGGCTCTTACACCACCCGAGCACGATGTCTCGCTCATCGACGAGCTGTTCTACGATGTCGACTTGAACCGTGATTGCGATGTCGTGGGGATCACGGCGATGGGGCCGCAGATCAAACGTGCCTACGACCTCGCCGATCATTTCCGCCAACGCGGTAAAAAGGTCGTGTTGGGGGGAACCTGGGCGACCCTCACGCCCGAGCAGTCACTCGAACACGCCGATGCGGTGGTTGCTGGTGAGGCAGAGTTCGTCTGGGCGCAGGTCCTGGAGGATCTGGCAGCGGGCCGTAGCCGGGGTGTCTACCGGGCCTCTGAGTGGCACTCGCTGCGCAACCTGCCGCGTGTGGACTACTCTCTCCTGCCGCTCCTGAAGTTCGAGGCATTCAAGAAAAGTTGGCTTTACCGCATGTACTTCCACTGGCCGGTGGTGTTTTCACGCGGTTGTCCGCATCCCTGCTCCTACTGCGCGGTCCAGACCTACTATCAGCGCGGTTACCGCACGCGTCCTGTGGACGAGGTGATGGAGGATCTGCGGGCCATCAAGTCGTTCGGGGCGAATCGGATCCTGTTCCTCGACGACAATCCGATCGCGCATCCAGACGCGGCCAAAGAGCTGTTTCGTGCCATGATTCCGCTCGGCCTGAAGTGGGCGAGTCAGAGTACGATCAACATCGCGCGTGATCCTGAATTGCTCGACCTTGCAGCGCGCAGCGGCTGTGTCAGTCTGTCTCTCGGCCTGGAGAGCATCAACGAGGACAGTCTCGGATCCGTCAAGAAAGGGTTCAACCGGCCCGGACGATTCAACGAAGATCTCGCAGCCATTCGCAAGAAGGGAATCCAGGTGATTGCCCTTTTGATGGTGGGACTCGACGGGGACAACCTCGACGTCTTCGAGCGCTCACTGCAATTTCTGCTCGACAACAAGGTGGCTTTTCTCAAGCTCTTCACGCCTTGCCCGTACCCGGGCACCCAGTACTACGAGGAAATGTCAAAGGCCGGACGGATCCTCGTCCAGGATTGGGGGCGCTACGATTACGGCAGTCCACTGATCAAGCCGGCCCAGATGACGCCCGAGCAGATGCTCGACGGTTTCAAGTATGTTTACGAAGGATTCTACTCGACTCGGAACATCGTCAAACGTCTGTTCCCGCCCCCGGGCCGGAGCTATTTAGAAACGCTGGCCTATTTCGTCGCCAACATGAAAGTGAACCGTTTCCTGCGCGCCAATCCCGGAGCCTGGGCAACCATCTCCTGACAATTAAGGAATCCACCAGATACGCGGTTTCCTCAGTTGGGAAAGCGGGCATCTGAAAGCTGTTTCTTTCCTCATGTAACACACGCCGAACATTCGGATCGTATCGCGCTTCCCTCCACATCGGACAGTCTTTGCCACCGAAACAGGATGGATCTGTCGGCGGAAAAGAGTGGAGAGATGGCGCCACGGTCACGGCTATGAAGACATGCCGTCCGTTCACACCTTCACACTGATCATGGGATCTGTGCAGCCGCTCTCGCCCGCGATGACTGCCGCTTTGTTTCTCCCTGTTCTTTTTTGCTGATTGCCGTTTTGCCTACGCCCGGGCACGTCGTTGTTCGGGGAGTGTCTCGGCTACCGGCACCTCAACCGTTTTGTCCGGCCAGAAACGGGTGAACTGAAACCATTGTTCAGGAAATTCGCGGATGATTGCTTCGAATTCGGCAGCTACCGCCTGCATGACCTGCGGTATCGAGGTCGCGTCGCGCTCGCGTGGAATCCGGAACCGGCCCCCCAACCGGATCTCGTAGTGGCGTGTCCCGAGCCGCGGCACAAAGACCGGGATGATCGGTGCGCCAGACAGCCGGGCCAGGACGAAAGGACCCGTCGGAAAGGGCGCCTGCGCACCGAAGAACGGCACCATGCGTGTGGCCCCAGCCCCCAGCGAACGATCGAGTTGTATCGCAACGACTTCACCCCGCTGCAGTGCGCGCAGGATGTTCAACGACGAAAATACCGAACTGTCCGAGTAGATGACGCGTACCCCTGCTCGTTCCCGCGCCTCACGGACGTATTCGTGCGTGGTCTGGTTCGTCTCACGCGCCATCACGATGTTGAGCGGCCGGCCGTGAGCGCGCAGTGTCTTCGCGGCAATGTCCCAGTTTCCGAAGTGGCCGGTCACCACGATGACCCCTTGCCCTTCCGCCAGTGATTTCGCCAGCAGGTCGTCCGCCGGCCCATCCAGGCGAATCGGCCAGGGCCGCGGCCCGTAGTGTTCCATCGTTTCTGTCATGCAATGGGCAAATTGTCCGAACATCCGCCGCGCCGCCCGTTGCGCTTCCCGCTCATCGCAATCGCCGCATACACGTTTCATATTTTCGACCGCGCCGCGCCGGTTGTTTCCGAGCAATAGAAAGATCAGGGATGCGATGACGGGCGGGGACGACCTCTTCCACCACTCGGGACCATACACACAACCGAGATAGGCGAACTTGCGCCACCACAATCCATCGTATCGCAGACTCTCACGAATCTGCCGGAGGAACGAAAGTGAAGAGGACGAAGACATGTGTTTCCGAGGTAACACGCCCGTCCGAGTCCGCGCAATTCGCCGTGCCAGATCACCGGAATCTCCTGCTCCCTCCACCCACCGATATTCTTGACGGCTCGTACAGAGCTCGCTAGCGCTGGCCGGAATGTATTCTTCACCAGCCACAGTGTCTCTCGGGGCTGGGCGACTCACGGTGCATGCGATCCACTCTTTGGCTCAACGGAGCGCCGAGGCCGTGGTGTCGCCGCAGACGCAATCTCTTTTGCAGTCTTCATACTCTTTTGCGTCTCACCTCGCCGAGCAGGAATTGGCGATCTACGGCCTCACGACGGGCTGCGGCCCACTGGCCGAGTTCCGGATCGCTCCCGAGGAACGGCTCGCGTTTCAGCGGAACCTGATCCGCAGCCATGCAGCAACGCTGGGAGAACCGCATCCGACCGTGTTCGTCAGAGCAGCCATGGCAGTGCGAACTCATGTGCTGGCACGCGGTTCTTCGGGTGTCGACCCGCAGGTGGTCCATACCTTGATCGGCATGTTGAACGCGGGGATTCATCCGATCGTTCGCCGCGTCGGCGGTGTGGGCGCGAGCGGCGATCTGGTCGAGCTGGCACAGATCGCTCTGGCCGTCATCGGAGAAGGGGAAATCGAGCAGAACGGTGCGCGATTGCCCGCCCTGGAGGCTCTGAAGGGAGCCGGTCTCACGCCGATTGTGCCCGCCCTGCGCGAAGGATTGGCCCTCATCAATGGTACCTCGTTTCATACGGGTTGCGCTGCGGTTCTCGTGTCACGCTGCGAACGGATCGTCGCCGCCGCTCAGATGATTGCCGCCATGGCCTTTGAATCTCTGTTGGGAGATGGCGAGGCCCTCGATGCTGCGTTGCATCAGGCACGACCGCATCCAGGACAGGCTCAGGTGGCTGGCACCCTTCGGCATATGACGCGTGGCAGCCGGCTGTTGCGTAATGACGGTTCACCGGCGCATCGGCAGGATGCCTATACCCTACGTTGTATTCCGCAGATTCTCGGACCGGCAGTAGCTACGCTGGCCAATGTGCGCGAGATCGTCGAGACGGAGATCGACTCGATCAGCGATAATCCGCTGTTCTTGGCCGCTGAAGGTCGTGTCGTGCATGGAGGGAACTTCCATGGACAACCAGTGGCGACCGCGCTGGATCAGTTGAAGGCCGCTCTGGTGGAAGTCGGCGTCCAGAGCGAACGGCGCATCGCGCGTCTGCTCGATGCATCCTTGAATCGCGGTCTACCGGCTTTTCTCGTGCACGGCACTGCAGGTTTGCAAAGTGGTTTCATGGGACTGCAATACTGCGCCACCGTGATGGCCGCCGAAAACCTCATCCTCGCGTCACCGGCAAGCGTTCACTCGCTGCCCACGAATGCCAACAACCAGGACGTCGTCAGCATGGGCATGGTTGCCGCGCGTCTGGCCTCACAGGTGCTCGAAAACATTGTTCGCATGCTCAGTATCGAATTGCTGTGCGCAGCGCAGGCACTGGAATTACGAGGTGCCGCCGGTGCTGGCGAGGGTACCCGTGCGGCATTTGGCCTGGTGCGGGAGCATGTGGCTCCTCTGACGGATGACCGGCCCATGACGGGAGATGTCGAACGTCTCCGCGAATTGATCGAAAGCGATTGTTTCTCGGCTCTGATCGCAACGGATCAAACGGAACACTCTTAGGCGAATCATGCGCCGGAGCGCCGCCCCGCACGAGCAAGACGTCGTTATTACCGGATGCGGCGTCGTTGGCTCGCAGTGCAACAGAATTGGTAGAACGTGTCCTTCGAGGCGAGTCGGTACTACGGTCCCTCGGGATCGCAGGCAGCCACGAGGTCTGCGGTGCCATGTTCGACAAAGTGCCGCTCGACACGCTTCCGGAAAGGATTCAGACGCGCCTCGATCGGCTCGATCGCCTCTGCAGGCTGTTTCTTGCCGCAGCTTATGGCGCAGTCAGTGACGCCGGACTCCTTGCTGCCATGCCCGAAGGCGAATCCTTCGGCCTGAGTTTCGGAACTGGCCTGGGCTGTCTTCTCACGAACGCGGAGTATTTCGAGAAAGTCGTTACGGGTGGCGCTGCCGCGGCCAGTCCGCGGCTGTTTGCCTATACCGTTTCCAATGCCGCAGCCGGCGAGGTGTCGATCGCTCTGGGTGCCCGGGGACCAAACCTGACAACGCATGCGGGGACGGTCGCCGGATTGCAGGCGGTCGGTTACGCTGCCGACGTGATCGCCTCGGGTAAGGCGGATGTCATGCTGGCGGGAGGTGCCGATGCTCTCGGTGAAACACTCCTGCAGGGTTTGTCCGAACTGGGCGCGACCCGCGCCAGACCAGCACGCCCGTTCATCGACGAAGAACCTGGGATCAATCCGTCTGAGGGGGCTGCGCTTGTCGTCCTGGAGTCTGCTCAGCACGCTCGCCGTCGTGGCGCTCGCGTGATCGCGAAAGTCGCGGGCTATGCCATGGGGTCGGAACCGTCGCTGACGCACGCCAACCGGCAGTCGATGGGAATCGAATCTACCCTGCGCCGTGCCCTGGAGCGCGCGGGGTGTTTCGCTTCCTCGTTGGAAACGATCGTCACGAGCGCGCACGGCACCGCGCTCGATGCGATCGAACGGCAGGCCCTGCGCGCAGTAGGTTGCGACGAGACGCACCTGCTTGCACCAAAAGCAAACTGGGGTGAGTGCTTTGCCGCGAGTGGTGCACTGGGCGTCGTGCTGGCGGCGGCCCTCGCACACAAACAGGATGCGCTGGCTCTCGTTCACGGCCTTTGTTATTCGGGTCCGGCAGTCGCGCTGGTCGTAGCGCCGGAGGGGTCACCTTGAGCCGATCACTACGAGTGTTGTTGATTTCGGCGAATACGGAGAAACTTCCGGATCCGGTATACCCGATCGGCGCAGCTTACGTGGCGGCTGCTGCGGAACGGCACGGTCATGAGGTTTCGACACTCGACCTGTGTTTTCTGGATTCCCTCGAACCTGCATTGAGTGAAGCCATCGATCGCTGTCAGCCCGAGGTCGTCGCCATCTCGCTCCGGAACCTCGATTCGTCGGCATATCCGCAGAACACTTCCTATATCGAGGACTACGAGAACCTGGTGCGCGCCGTGCGCAGCCGATCACAGGCGCCAATCGTACTCGGTGGCTCGGGTTTCACGGTAATGCCGGAAACGATCCTCGAATTCCTGGGCGTTGAAATGGGTGTTGCGGGAGAAGGCGAAGCCGCCTTTCCATGGATTCTCGAACGGCTGGCGACAAACGAACCGTTGGTGTCGTCACCGGAATTCATTTGCCGACCGATCAATGGCTCAGTGCTGGTGACTCCCACGGCTCGCGTCGGGCGACTCGACGACACGGGACTGCCGAAGCGCACCGCGTTCGACATGGTTCGCTACTACGAACGAGGGGGTGCGCTGAACATCCAGACCAAACGTGGTTGCTGTTTCGAATGTGTCTTTTGCAGCTACCCACTGCTCGAAGGAAGCAGGGTGCGCATGCGTTCGGCAACACGTGTGGTCGACGAACTCCAGTCTTTGCGGGAGAGCGACGGTATTCGTCACTGGTTTTTTGTCGACAACATTTTCAATATGCCGATCCGCCACGCCAAGGACATCTGCGACGAGATTGCCCGTCGGGAACTCGACATCGAGTGGACGGCATACCTGAATCCGAAGTTCGTCGATGAGGAACTCTGTGGCCTGATGGTTCGTTCTGGCTGCAAAGCCATCGAATTCGGCACTGATTCGGGCAGTGCCACGATGATCGCCAATCTCAAGAAGGAGTTCAGTCCGGACGAGTTGCGCCGATCCTCGAACCTCTGCCACCAGTTCGGTTTGCGCTTCGCGCACAGCCTCATCTTTGGCGGTCCGGGGGAAACAGCCGACACCGTTCGAGAGACGATCGAACTGATGGAAGAAACTCGGCCCACGGCGGTCATTGCCATGACGGGTATCCGCATTCTCCCGGGCACCGCGATGGTCGATCTGGCACTGCGCGACGGCCAGATCGACGAAGATGACAATCTCCTCCATCCGAAATTCTACATTGCCCCCACATTGGGCGATGAGTTGATCGATCTGATCGAGGGCTATGCTCGCGCACACTCCAACTGGATTGTGCCGGGGCTGGGAATCAAGACGAACGTGCAGATGCTGCAGCGGCTCCGTGAGCGGAAAATCAAGGGACAGCTCTGGCGGTTGTTACGATGAGCTTTGATGGATTGCGCGATCGGCGCGCTCTGGTCACCGGCGCATCACGTGGCATTGGCCGGGCCGTGGCCGTGGGTCTGGCACAGGCCGGTGCTCGCGTCGCCGTCAATTATTGTCACTCGGAAGAAGGCGCGGCAGCGACAGCCGATGAGATTCGCCGGCACGGGGGACAGGCCGAAGTCGTTCGTGCAGACATTGCTGACGCCACGGCCATCACCGGCATGTTTGATTTTCTGAAAAAGACGTGGGGCGGCATCGACGTTCTCGTCAATAATGCTGCCATCGTGCGTGACGGGTATCTGATGATGATGTCGGAGGATGCCTGGGACAAGGTCGTCGACACCAATCTGCGCGGCGCCTTCCTCTGTGCTCGGCACGCATTGCGCAGCATGATTGCCGGGAAATGGGGACGCATCATCAGCATTGTGTCTCCGGCCGGTATCGTTGGAAAAGATGGTGCCGCCAATTACGCCGCCTCGAAAGGAGGGTTGCTCAGTATGAGCAAATCCCTCGCTCGGGAAGTCGCTCGCTATGGAATCACCGTGAATGCCGTCTGCCCCGGTCTGATCGAAACCGAAATGACGGCGAAACTGCCCAGCGAACTGCGTGAGGAGTATCTGCGCCAGGTTGTGCTCAAACGGTTCGGAACACCGGCAGAAGTGGCTGACGCCGTGTTGTTTCTCGCCTCCGAGCACGCGCGCTACATCACCGGGACGACTTTGAGTGTCGATGGCGGATTGCTGATGGTTTGATGTAGAGGCTGGATGGAATAGATAGAACGAAAGTGCGATCGGGACGCGAGTCGCCCCGCAGAGAGGATCGGATACTTCGGAGGGTGGGAGATCTTCCGGACCGGCCTTTCTCGGCGGGCTGCGGTAGGTTCGTTGCGACGCTGGAGAAGGAGAGCCGGACATTGACTCGCGAGGAATTGAAGGCGGATTTGAAGAAGCTCCTGATCGAAGGGCTCAAACTCGAACATGTGACAGCGGCAGAAATCGAGGATGCCGCACCGATTTTCGTTGAAGGCCTCGGCCTGGACTCGATCGATGCACTCGAACTCGTGGTTCTCGTCGAAGAAAAATACGGCGTGGTGATCCCCGATGAGGAAGTCGGCAAGCAGGCGTTTGCGTCCATCGATGCGCTGGCCGATTATGTGTCGAAACGCCAGAACGAGGCGGCTGCCACGAAGGGCACCTGACCGGTAAATGAATCGGCGGGTAGTGATCACCGGCGCGGGCAGCATCAATTCTCTTGGCGCCGGTTACGCAGCCTACGCCAAAGGCTTGCGTGAAGGCCGGGTTGCCATCGGACCGGTATCGCTGTTTTCCACCTCGGGATATCGGAGTTCACTGGCCGCCGAGGTGAAAGAGCTTTCAGCTCCAGCCTGGGTGCCCCGGAACATTGCGCGGCACGCATCGCGCTCTGATCTGATGGCTCTCATTGCGGCTCGTGAAGCGTTGGATAGCGCCGCCTGGCCAGGCGATTTCGATGAGTTGGGTGTAATCCTCGGCACGACTACGGGCGGTATGGGGCGTGGTGAACGCTACATCGAACAACGCCGCCAGGGCGAAGCTGCGCCACCGTCGGCACTACGTGTCACCCCTACGTATTCCACCGCTTCCGTCGTCGGGCAGGTATTCGCCTGCGGCGGCCCTCGTCTCACGATCTCAACGGCCTGCTCTTCGGGAGCCAACGCTCTGGGCGTGGCGTCGGATTGGATTCGTCGTGGAAAGACACGTGCCGTCCTGTGCGGTGGTGTCGATACACTTTGCCGGATGACATTTTTGGGATTCAACTCCCTGCAGGCGATCGATTCGCAGCCGTGCCGTCCGTTCGACCGGCGGCGCGCCGGACTCACACTGGGAGAGGCCGCAGCCCTGTTCGTCCTCGAAGATGCCGAAAATGCGGCCCGTCGCGGAGCCAGCATTCTTGCGGAGTTTCTCGGCTATGGCGTGAGCGCCGATGCCCACCACATCACACAGCCACGTCCCGATGGCGCCGGAGCGATCCTGGCCATGCGGCGAGCGCTGGATGCGAGCGCCGTGGATCCCGGCGAGATCGACTATGTGAATGCGCACGGTACGGGCACACCTCTCAATGACCGGATCGAAACGCATGCGATCAAAACCGTGTTCGGCCAGCACGCATACGAGATCCCCGTCAGTTCGACGAAGTCGATGATCGGCCACTGCCTGGGTGCTGCAGGTGCTGCGGAGGCTCTTGCCGGTGTGGTTGCACTGCGGGAGCAGTTCGTTCCACCGACCGCTGGACTCGAAGAACCTGATCCTGAATGCGATCTGGATTATGTGCCCGGTGCGAGTCGATCGATCCAGCTTCGTACGATCCTGTCGTATCCGGCATGAGCGGCATCCGCCGCATCCCCGAATCCGTCGGTTTGCCGAGTATCGGGGCGCAGATGGTCGAGTACATCGCGCGCGATTTCATCGCGACAGCGCAACTCCGCCGCATGGACAAGATTTCCCGGGCACTGGTTGCCTCGGTGAGAATGGCTCTGGACGATGCGTCTCTCGGACCCGAAACCCTGCCGGCGGACAGAGTTGGTGTAGCCGTCGGAACCGCACTGGGGAACATCGATGAATCGGTCCAGTATCTGCATCGCCTCTTTGAAAAGGGACCGGCTCTGGTGAGTCCGATGGTGTTCCCCAATCTCGTGCTGAATGCGGCGGCGAGTTACGCCGCGATGGAGTCGGTCAGTACGGGCGTCAACTTCACCGTGAGCGAAGGTGAGGTCCCTGCTGAACAAGCCATCGAGCTTGCGATGGAGGTCCTGAACAGCAGGGGAGCTGACGTCATGCTGGTGGGTGGCGTGGACGAATGGTCGGAGATCGTCATCGAGGCGTACCGCTCCATGCGCGCTCTTTCTGGCCAGCAGGGTGGGGAAGAGCATTGTCGTCCTTTCGATGTACGGCGGAACGGCATCGTGTTGGGGGAAGGTGCGGCGGCCTTCGTCCTCGAAAGTCTGGAACATGCGCGACTCCGGAGGCGGCCGGTGTATGCCGTGATCGAGTCCGCCCTCACGTTTACGATTCCGGCAGGACCGTACGTTTGGCCACGTTTCAATGAACGTGCCGTGTTGAAATTGCAGCGATGGCTGGAGTCCGTCCTGCCGCGTGGCGCGGCGGTCGACTTCGTCATGACGAATGCCAATGGCTCGCGCGTTCTCGACGAGTTCCACCTGCAATTGCTGGCGCGGTTATTCGGTGAAAGTGCCGCCGGGATGACTCTCGGCTCGGTGCGTGGTGCAATCGGCGAATTTGGCGCGGCGGGCGCGTTGAGTGTCGCGGCTGCATGCCTGGCATTGCACGAACAGGCCATCGTTCCCTTCTGCCAGCCCGTCCAACCACCTGCCGGTGTTCCATTCCGTTTTGGTGCACCCGGCGCGACGGCACGAACCCTCCGCAGGGTGTTGCACCTATCCGTGGCACGTGGCGGCTTGATCTCCGCCATGCTTCTTGCCCATCCCGATGTTTGAGGATTCGTCGATGCGTCCACCACAGACTCGAGCTGTTCGTATTCACCTGTTTTTTCGAAGCGGAGTGATTCCTATGATTCTGCTCGTGCTGTGTTGCCTGCCGCAGCATGGTCTGGCGCAGATCTGCGAGGGCAGCGAGGCATGCCTGCGCCTCATCGAGCAACACCAGCGTTCGACCCGCTCGTTATCGGCTCGAATTACCCAGACGAAGATCCTCAGCCTGATGGACCAGCCGCTGGTGAGTCGCGGCCGATTTGCCTTTCGGGCGCCGGACAGCGTCCTCTGGCAGCTCGATGATCCGGCGATCACCGTACGCATCGATGCACAGGGGATTCACATTCCGAATCGTCCGGAGGTGGAGAAGGAGATCTCCGCGATGGCGCCCTTCCATCGTGTCATGCGCGAAATGTCCGGCCTGTTTACCGGGGATCTGGCGGGTGCAAGCGGCGCATTCACCGTGACGGCTGGTGGCGAGGGCGATGCCATCGTCGTGAAGCTCGTTCCACGGCAGGATTCCTGGAAGCGCTTGTTCCAGCAGATCAAACTGACCTTCGCCGCGCCGCATTTCGTGATCCGGCAGATTCGTATGGAAGAAGCGTTGGGGGATCGCGTCGAGATCGAATTCAGCGATCTGCATCGCAACGACGCGGAAGCCGATGCAGCGATGTTGCCACGATGAGGGTGTGACTCGATGGAACAAATTCGCCGATTGCCGCACCGGTACCCGTTTCTCCTGCTGGATCGTGTCGTACGGGTCGAGCCGGGAAAGTTTGCCGTTGCGCTGGCGATGCTGTCGCAGAGCACACCGTGGGTCGAAGCCGGCAACGGCACACTGCCCGTGAGTCTTCTGCCAGAGATGATGGCGCAGTGCCTCGGGCTGGCGATCCGCGGCGGACAGGACCGGCAAGGTATGTTGGTCAAGATCGAACGCTTCCGCTGTGTCCATGTGCCTCGGGCGGGAGACGGGCTTCGGGTCGAGATGCATGTAAGGAAAGTGTTCGGAACGACGCTGAAAGCGCGCGGTGTGGTGCGGCGGAATGGACGGCGCTGCGCTGCGGGAGAAATCGTGCTGCACCTGACACCAGCGGAGCCGCAATGAGCGTAGGGAAAACAGAGCACGTATGGCGATTCCTTGCACTCCTGATCGCTCTATCGATGGCCGGCTGCGCGGAACGCGTCGTACCGGCAGGCCCTGATGTACCCCTTTCGGTAGATGCCGATACCGTCGTGGCCATTTTGCGCGAACGTGATCAGGCGGTCCATCGCCTGCGCGTTCTGTTTGATGCCGACCTCCGCAGCCCGCAGCAGAATCGCAGTGCATCGGGAGTGTTGCTGGTCGATAAACCGGATCGATTCCGCCTGCGCCTTTTCTCTCCCTTCGGTATCTCTGTGTTCGACTATATTGCCGATGGAGTGCGGCGGCAGATGACCCTGCCAATGGAAGGAAAGATCTACCGGGACACTGAGATCGACAGGCACGCGGCTTTTTCTCCGCACACGTTGCGACAGGCCTTTCTGCGTGATCTGGACAGTGCTGGGTGCCGGACTTCTACCGAGGAGAATTCCGTAATCCTGCGCTGTAAGGAAAGCCGTGGGGCAAAGGATCGTACATACACGATTTCCCGGCAGACCGCTGATCTCGAATGGGAGCAGATCGAGGGGGCAAATATCCGCTATGAGGATTTCCGGATCGAGCAGGGAATACGGCTGCCGTATCGCATCGAGATACAGGAGCCACGTTCGGAACTTTTCATCCGAGTTCGCCGTTATGAAGTGAATCCGGACCTGAGCGACGATCTCTTCTCGATTCCGGACGTCATCAAATGACGCTCCTCACACGCTGGGTATCGTTCCTCGAACGACGCCACAGACCGGTGCTCGCCATCTCCCTGATCGTGGCCGTCGTGTCGGCCTTCTCCCTACTGCGCCTGCGACTCGATATCGACGTATTGAACATGTTGCCGGCAGGTTTGCCGGCCTTCGATAACTTCAAGACGTTCGTTGCCGATTTCGGTGAACTGGACGAACTGATCGT
>CAZEWD010000046.1:0-14575 GCA_964515725.1 uncultured Binatia bacterium (SeqCode) | reverse complement strand
GGTGAACTGCACGTCGCGCACGGAGTCCATGATCGACTCGGAGCGGTCGAACATGATGTGCATTTCGACCGATGGCGGCAGTTGCTCCTGTAGCTGCGGCAGCAACGCACGTACGGCGTGCGCCACCTGCACGGTGTTGGTCCCCGGCTGGCGTTGGATGGCGAGCATGATGGAACGCTGCCACTTCTCGGCATTGGCGAACCAGGAGGCTGCGCGATCGTCTTCGACTCCGTCGATGACTTCTGCAATCTCTTCGAGCCGCACGGGCGAGCCGTTCCGATAGGCGACAATGATCGACCGATAGGGCGCCGCTTCGGTGAGCTGCCCCGTGGCCTGGACGGTAAACCGCCGTTGCCTGCCTTGCAGAGTCCCTGTCGGCAGATTGACGTTGGCTGTGCGGATGGCGTGTTCGACCTCGTCGATGCCGATACCGCGGCTGGCAAGAGCGCGCGGATCGGCCTTCACCCGTACGGCGTACTTCTGTGAACCGTACACCTGCACCTGAGCGACGTCCGGCACCATGGAAAGGCGCTGGGCAATGAGGGTTTGCGCATATTCGTCGAGGGACCAGAGCGGCAGGGTGGCTGATGTGAGACTGATGAAGAGAATTGGCTGGTCGGCCGGATTCACTTTGCGAAAGACCGGCGGGTTCGGCATGTCGGGCGGCAGTAGCGGCGCAGCTTGAGTGATCGCCGCCTGTACGTCCTGCGCCGCCGCGTCGATGTTGCGGCTGAGATCGAACTGCAAGGTGATCTGGGTCGTTCCGAGTGAGTTGACCGAGTTCATCGACGAGATGCCTGCAATGGTCGAGAACTGTCTTTCGAGCGGTGTGGCGATGGCGGAGGCCATCGTTTCCGGACTGGCACCGGGGAGTGTGGCCGTGATGAGCAGGGTAGGAAAGTCTACGTTCGGTAGATCGCTGACCGGTAGGGCACGGTAGCCGACGATCCCGAACAGGACGAACGACAGCATCAGCAGCGTCGTCGCGACGGGACGCCGGATGAAGAGCTCGACAAAGCTCACTCCCGTGGAGCCTTGCTGCGGTACCTGCGCCGGACGAGGATCCATTCCGGCGTTGCTCACCGTATGCCTCCCGAAGCGTCAGGCGGGAAAGCAAGATTGTCTTTGCGCTCGACCTTGGTTCCCGGCGCAAGACGGATCTGGCCGTCCGTGACCACCGGATCGCCGGCCGCAAGCCCTTCGGTGATCGTTACCTCACCGCCGAGATCGAGACCCACTGTGACTCCGCGCGCTTCCACCGTGGAATCCGCTTTCACCACGAACACGTATGTTCCTTGTTGTCCTGTGAGGATGGCGCCGAGTGGAATCACGAGCGCATTCGGTTCGATGTGCAGGGTCAGACGGACCTCAACAAATTGCCCGGGCCATAGCCGCTCGTCGGCATTCGCAAATTCGGCTTTCAGCAACACGGTGCCGGTGTCCGGGTCTACGGCGTTGTTGATGAAGGTGAGGTTCCCGCGCACGGGTTCACTTCCCTTGTCGATGATGGCCTCGACTTCGAGGGTTTCCGATGCCGCGCGGCGCCGCACCTCGGCCAGGTCCTGATCCCGCACGGAGAAGCCGACGTAGACGGGACGCAACTGTTTGATGACCGCAAGACGGGTTTCATTCCGGCGCACGACGTTTCCCGAATGTTCGAGGAGTTCGCCGATACGCCCATCGATCGGGGAATCGATGTAACAGTACTGCAATTGCAGCTTGGCCGTCTCGAAGGCGGCCTCGGCTCCTTTTACCGAGGCACGTAGCGACGCGG
Source organism: uncultured Binatia bacterium (SeqCode) (assembly GCA_964515725.1). Classification (GTDB taxonomy): domain Bacteria; phylum Desulfobacterota; class Binatia; order HRBIN30; family HRBIN30; genus CAZEWD01. The sequence continues at coordinate 12,801 of CAZEWD010000046.1, read as the reverse complement.
CACGGGTCTGTGCCGCATCGTTCTCTTCGGTGGAAACGAAACCCTGGGTTGCCAGGCTGTCTTTGCGTTTTGCTTCGGCAACGGCATTGTCCAGCTCCGCCCGGGCACGATGCAGGTTGGCTTCAGCCTGGCGCAGCGCTGCCTCGAAGGGGCGTGGATCGATAGTGAACAATCGGTCGCCCCGAGAAACCCACTGGCCTTCGCGGAAGTGGATCTCTGCGAGTTGCCCATCGATCTGTGGCATCAGGGTGACTGTCGAGAAGGCTTCGACGGTGCCGATGGCGCGAATCTGAACGGGAACCGGACGTTCGACCACAGAGACGACTTTCACGGGAACGGCCAGGCTCGGGGCCTGGGCCGTGTCCCCCGTTTTGTTCGACCCACAGGCGCCGAGCAGGAACGCCGGGAGCAGAATCGACAAGGATCTTCGTATGGGTGGATGCTTCATCGTGACGTCAATGGTTTCGCAAGGGTGTCATCTGGTCCGATTCGATGCGTGATCGCTCGTTCCAGAGCCGCCATGGAACTGCGGTAGTTGTAGATGCTCTGGACGTACTGTGCCTGGGCCTTCGTGAGAGAGGCCTGTGCGTCGGTGACCTCGATGATGTTGCCCACGCCGGTTTGATAGCGTCCCTCCGCCAGTTCGAGATTTTCTCTCGCCTGACGCAGCCCTGTGGCGCTCACCGAGATGCTGCGTCCCGCCTGGCGTAAGTTGAGGATGGCCTGGCGGACTTCGAGAGCGATGCTCTGTCGCAGCAGAGATTCGTTGTGTTGGAGAGTGGCCAGATTGGCCTTTGCTTCGGCGATCTGCGCGCGGGTCAGCCCACCGTTGAACAGAGCCACATTGACGCTGGCACCGATGTTCCAGTTTTCTTGCAACGGGTACTGGTTGCCCGTCCACTGGTAAATCCCGTTGCTCGTGATGTTGGGCAGATAGTCTTTGCGCAGGGCCTGCACGATCTCGGTTGTGGCTCGTTCCTGTGCTTGCAAGCCGGTGATTTCGGGCCGTCCGTTGTAGGCGCGGGCCAGTGCGGCTGCCTCATCGATATCGACCACGTCAGGTTCGGGCACGTCGGTAACATCGAAGTCGAGGGGACCGTCCAGCCCCATATCGTTGCGCAAGGTCTCGCGCGCGATGGCGACGTTGTTCTGGGCGCTGAGCAGGTCCAACTCGTTCGAAGCGAGCTGGACCTGCTCCCGTGTCACGTCGAAACGCGGAGCGAAACCGACTTCGTGGCGCGACTGAGCCAGTTTCAGATGCTGCTGGCTCTGCCGCAAGGCTTCCTCGGCAACACCGACCAGGCGCTGTGCGGCCAGTACTCCGAAGTAGGCCTGCTTGACCTGAAAGATCACCGTCTCGCGTTGGCTCGCAAGATCGGCTTCTACGGATTCCTGCGATGCTTGCGCCGCACGGATATTGTCGAGCTGGCGGCCGAAATCGAACAGCATCTGCGAAAAACTCACGCCCGTGTTGTAATAATTGAAAGTCTGATTGAGGCGGCTCGTGCCGGTGCCGGTTTGCGCGCCTATACTGGTATACCTGCGGTTCGCGGCGTAAACGGCCGATACTTGTGGCAAATAACCCGAAACCGCCTGGTAGACACGCTGTTGTGCCGCGTCGACCGAAGCAGCACCCGCTTTCAGGCTCGGATGCTGTGCGAGAGCGGTCGTGATGCACTCGTCGAGCGATTTCAAGGGTTCGGCAAAGAGGATTGCCGGCCGGGCGATTTCGAACACGAAAATACCGATTGCCAGACGCACGAAAAGCGCGATGCGTAGCCGTGCCGGACAGTGTTTCGTCCACCGTGATTTCTTGAGGATACGATCCGTATCCGCAGGCTCGATCATCGCGACGGCGGGCGAGGACGCATGCGGCATGCCGGGTAATTAAAGACCGCTGAGCGCCGATACAAGACAAAAAAGTCGATTAGAGCCAGCCGATCCGTTTGAAACGCCGGTAGAGAAAGACACACGTACCGCCTATGAGACCGAGGACCAACGGATACCCGGCACGCCAGTGCAACTCGGGCATGTGCCTGAAATTCATTCCGTAGATCCCGGCGATCGCCGTTGGCACGGCGAGGATGGCCGCCCAGGCCGCAAGTTGGCGCATCACTTCATTCTGGCGCACGGCGATCAGGGAGAGGTTGGCCTCCAGGGCAGTCGTGAGGAGTTCGCGCAGGTTGTCGACCGTTTCATTGATCCGGTAGACGTGGTCGTAAACGTCGCGGAAATAGACTCGCACGTCTTCCGGGATGATCCGGCTGTCGAAGCGCATCAGACGGTTGCACACCTCGACGAGAGGGGACACCGCGCGCTTGAGCGCCACCAGATTGCGCTTGAGGGTGTAGATCCGTTCCGTTGTTCCACTGTCGAAGCGGTTGCTGAAAATCTCCTCCTCTAATTCCTCGAGTCTGGTTTCCAGGTCGTCGCTGACCGGAAAGTATTGGTCGACGATGAAATCCATGAGGGCATATACGACAAAGGCCGGACCCTTGCGCAGGAGTAATGGAGTGGCCTCACAGCGGGCCCTGACGGGAGTGTAGGATGTGGAGACACCATGACGGATCGAGACGATGAAGCGTGCCCCCAGAAACACGTGAGTCTCGCCGAACACCACTTCTTCATCGATCAGCTCTACGGTCCGTAAAACAATGAAGAGGGAATCCTCGTAGTCTTCCAGCTTTGGCCGCTGGTGGGCGCGTGTCGCATCTTCGATGGCCAGGTCGTGGAGGCCGAATTCCTTCTGGATTCTGGCCAACATGGCGGTATCGGGGTCCCGCAGCCCGATCCAGATGAACTGTTCCGGTGACTCGATGACACTGCGGATATCGTCGAGGGCAACCTGCCCGAGGCTGCGTCCATCCTGGTAGGCGACGCAGTTGACGATCGAGCCAGGCGTGTACTGCGGGGGGTCTTCCGGCATGCGCCGAGCGATACCGGAGGAGTCACGCCGTGTCGAGAGAGCAGGATGCCGTGTCCGGATTCTCCCCCGGCCGGAACAATCAGGGAAGCCGGCAGGCTTTGCTCAGAACATTGCCCACCAGGGCACCTTTTCCTGGGTGGCGCGTTCGACGACGACGTTGCGGGCTTCGAGCAGAGTGCCTTCGACACGCCGCATTTCTGCAAGGTTCCGGTGGTAGGTGGCCAGTGCCTGGACTTCGGCGAACTGTGCGCGAGTCAACCGGTCGGTGTAATCGAGCAGGTCTTTGGTCGTGGCCAGACCAACATCATAGCGAGCACGCTGGTTGCGAACGTTCTCTTCCGCCAGTTGGCGCGCGATACGCGTCGCCTCGATACTCTTCAGATCGCTTTGCAGATTACTGACGGAGTTCTTGATTTCCAGTGTCACACTTTCCTGTAACTGCTGCATGGTCAGTTTCGATTGTGCCAGATTGATATTGGCCTGTGTGTAGTCGGCTTTGGCTTGCGCGTTGTCGATGGGAACCTGCACGGTGGCTCCGATGGCGTAGTTATAGAATCGACCATCGGAGAGCAGCCCCAGTGCATCGCCATACCCGCCGATTACCGTCGGATTCACGGGAATCGTTGGAGGTGGTACGCCGGGTGTCGGCGAGACGAAGGAGTTGCGGACTTTCGCATCGGTCCCTGCGACTCCGTTCAGGCCGATTCCGGCCACGAGATTCAATTGAGGCAGGAGCTGGTTCTGGGCTGCCTTGCGTTGCAGTCCTCTGGCTTCGATGTCGTAGCGTGCAGCCGACAACTCGGGCCGTTGCGCCAGAGCCGATTGCAGACTGCGTTCGAGATCGATGGCGAATGGCTCTACCGTCGGACGGTCGATCGGATCGATCATCAACAGGATGCCGGTGTCTTCATCTTTGGCATTGATGAGGGCACGCACCGTGTCACGGGCAACGTCAACGCCATTGCGGGCCTGGATGAGCAACGCCTCTCGTCCGGCCACATCCACCTGCGCCTCGAGTACAGCGGTTTGCGGCAGCGCCCCGACCTTGTACTTTCCCTCATTCTGGCGGAGCAGTTCCTGAGCGACCGACAGGCCTTGTTCCTGCACACGCACGTTTTCGACGGCGAGGACCAGGGTCCAGTAGGCGCGCTCCACATTGGCGACGAGGTTCGTCAGTGCGGCGACGTACTGGAAGAAGGAAGCCTGTTCGACGTTCTGGGCCACTTCGACCAGCAGCAGCGCGTATTGCCAACCAAAATTGCGCAACAGGGGCTGCTGGAGGGTTGCGCCGAGTGACGTCGTGTAAACGGGCACCACCGGGTTGGCGACCGAGGGGTTCGTGTAGAGGCGGTTGTTGTTGAACTGGACTGAGAAATCGCCTCCTGTGAGGAGGAGTTTTCGGACCCCCGCGTTCATTGTGAAGTTCTGGTTGATGAGGGTATTCTCGCCGCCGGCTGTCAGGAACGTCGTTGCCGGCCGGTTCATCCGGTCTTTGTTGATGGTGGCGAAAAGAGCGGGATCAAAAATGGCTCGCGCACGGCGCACGCTGTTGGCGGCTGCGATCGGATTGAGTCTCTGCACCTGGAGTCCGGTGTTGTTCTTCAATGCCAGTGCGATGCACTGCGACAGCGTTGTCGGCTGCATCGAAGCATTGAGCAGGAGTCCGAAGTGTGCGTTGGAGGATTTCGCCTCTCTTATGTCGTCCGGCAGTTCGCTGGACCAGGAACCCTCCAGCGCTTCGAGCCAGTTGGGGTGCTCGTCCAGCAATCGGACTTCGGTTGCGGGAGGGGCCAGGGGTTGATCCGAGACCTCCGCGAACGCCGTACCGCACAGGCTCAGTGCCACACAAACGAGTGCTTGCCGTAGAACCTTCACGCGCCCCCTCCTCATGGTCGTCCGCTCCTAGCACGCGCTCCGAACAGCGTCACGTCCGCGCTCACCCGCCGTTCAGCACGGGTAACCGGCCGGTTACACCGCGGACGGTTTCGCGCAGGCGGGAGAGAATCCGGCTGCGACCCAGATCGTCGAACAGCGAGTAGGCAACGGGTGTGAGCAACAAGGTCAGCAGCAGGCAGAGCGTCTGACCGCCGATGATCACCTTGGCCATCGAAGCGCGGCTGCTGGCGCCCGGGCCCTGGCCAAGGGCGATGGGAATCATGCCTGCCACCAGCATGACGGTGGTCATGAGGATGGGTCTCAGGCGCACACTGTTCGCTTCGAGGATCGCCGCATCGCGCTCCATGCCCTGGGTGCGCAGAGTATTCGTATAATCGATCTGCAGGATGCCGTTCTTCTTGACGATCCCGAAGAGCATGAAGAGGCCGAGAATGCTGTAGATATTGAGTGTTTCGCCCAGAAGCACGAGCGACAGCAACGCAAAAGGGATGGAGAGTGGCAGCGCCAACAGGATGGTGACCGGATGCAGGAAACTTTCGAATTGCGCTGCCAGAATCATGTACATGAAGAGAAGGCTGAGAAGAAATGCGATGCTGAAGTTCTCGCCGGTCTGCCGCAGCGTTTTGGCTCGACCACTGAATTCTGCCCGATAGGTGGCTGGGAGCTGGAGTTCTTTCAGCAGTGGCTTGATCTGTGCGATGGCTTCGGAAAGGGCAAGGCCTTGCAGGTTGGCCACGATGGTGACCTTCCGCTGGCGGCTGAAGTGGTCGATCTGCGCCGGGCCGCGTTCTTCGCTCAGAGTTGCCAGGTTCGACAGCTTCACGAGCTGGCCGGTGGGCGAGGCGATCTCGAGGTCTTGCAACGATTGGATGTCTTGCCGGTTGGCGTGTCGGGCGCGCAGCCAGACATCGTACTGCTCTTGCTCTTCCTTGTACTTGGTTACCGGCTCGCCGCCGACCAGTGTGCGTAACGTGGCTGCAATGTCTTCCACCTTGATTCCGAAGTCAGAGGCCTTCTGGCGGTTGATTGCGACGCGCATTTCAGGCTGCCGTACGGACAGCGTGGTGTCGACATCGACGATTCCCCGAACCTTGCGCATGCCGGCCATCAGGCTCGATGAGTAGTCTTCGAGCTTTTGCAGGCTCGGGCCGGTAAGATCGATCTCGATGTCTGTGTAGCGCTGGCCGCCACTCATGAACAGGTTGATCGGCTGCACGCTGGCGCGCAGGTCAGGGAAGTCGAGGAGCACCTGGCGCGTCCGTTGCATCAGGTCGGACTGTGTTTCCTTACGTTTCTTGAGGTCGGTGAGCTGGACGTAGACGGATCCCTGCGTGACCGGACCCTCGCCGGCGCGCAGGATTCCGGTGGGGTCCCCGATGGTCGTCAGCAAGTGTTGCACATGGGGAAGCTGGCGTAATTCCGCCTCGAGGTCTCGGAACGTCTTGTCGGTTCGTGCCAGGCTGAAACCTTCCGGCGTCTGGATGACGACGTCGAACTCACTCTGATCGTCGAGGGGCAGGAAATCCTTGCCCACGTATTGGGCCAGGGGGATCGTGGCCATCACTGTGACCACGGACAGCACGACGATCGCCCAGCGATGCCGGAGCGACCACCCCAGGATGCGGCCGTATATGCGTTCGATGGCCGCGTAAACGCCACGATCCGACTTTGCCTGCCTGGGATGGATCTTCAGATAGCGTGAACACAGCATCGGCGTCAGGGTGAAGGAAACGAGCAACGATACGAGAATGGAACCCGCCACGGTGATGCCGTAGCTGTTGAAAAACCGGCCCACCTGGCCCGACATGAAGGCCACCGGGAGGAAAATGACGACGAGAGACATCGTGGTGGCCATGACGGCAAGGCTGATTTCCCTGGTCGCTGCCGAGGCCGCCTGGCGCGGCGTGACGCCCTTTTCATCCGCAAAGCGAAAGATGTTTTCAAGGACAACGACCGCATCGTCGATGACGATACCGGTGGCGAGAACCAACCCGAGCATCGTGATGTTGTTCAGCGAAAAGCCCATCAATTGCATCAACGTGAACGTCGAGATGATGGAAGTCGGGATGGCGATGGCGGCAATGATCGTGGCCCGTAGGTTCGAGATGAACAGCATCACGGTCAGGCTGACGAGAATGGCGCCCAGGATGAGATGGAACTGCACTTCCTCGATCGATTTCTTGATGAAGCGAGAGTGGTCGCGGATGATCGACATCCGGATGTCGGAGGGGAGCACCGGCTCGAGTTCTTTGAGGCGCTCCTTGACACGTTCGATCACCTCGACCGTATTCATGCCGTTCTGCTTGCGGATCATCAGGGAGACCGCCGGATTGCCGTCGAGACGGGCCATGGTGCGTGGCTCCACGAATGAATCGGCCACCGTCGCGATATCGCCGATGGTGAGAGGACGGCCTTGTACGTTGCCGACGATCAGTTGGCGGAAATCGGCTGCGCTTTGCAGACGGCCCATCGTCCGCAGGGTCAGTTCCTTGCTGCCCTGATCGACGTGCCCGCTGGGGAGCTCGAGATTCTGCGAGCGGAGTGCCATCTTCACCTGGCCGATCGGGATCCGATAGGCGGCCAGTTTGTCGGTGTCGACTTCGACGTTGATCGCCCGTTCCAGTCCGCCAATGAGTGTGACCGAACCGACTCCGCGCAATGTTTCCAGGTCTTCCTTGATCTGCTTGCGTGCGATTTCCGTGACTTCGCGCAGGCTACGATTGCCCGCAACGGCGATCGAGAGGATGGGCGAGGATTCGACGTCGAATTTGGTGATGATCGGCGGGTCTGTGCCTGTGGGAAGCTTCGAGATGATCGTAGCGACTTTGTCCCGTACGTCCTGGGCGGCTGCTTCCCGGTTCCGTTCGAGGTGGAACCAAACGATGAGTTGCGAGAAGCCCTCTTTTGTCGTGGAGCGAAGCTCGTCGATTCCTTCGATCGTATTGATCGCTTCTTCGAGGACTTTGGTGACGCTGGACTCCATTTCTTCCACGCTGGCGCCTTTCAGCGTGGTCGACACGATGACGATCGGAATGTCGATGTTGGGAAAGAGATCGACGGCCAGCAGGCGATAGGAGAAGATGCCCAGTGCCACCAGGAAGCTGATGAGCATCGTGGCAAATACGGGACGGCGAATGCAGAGATCGACGAACTTCATGGCAGATTGCTCCGATTCAGATGGGATTCCGCCGGCAGAAAAAACAGATGCAGGTGGCGGCGATCCACCGGGGGCTCATGCCACATCACCGTCGATGCCCGCATCCACATGGGAATCATGGCTATCCGGTCAGTTTCCCGGCGTTGGGGCTTCGGCTTTCGCATCCGCCTCGCTCTTGACGGTGACCGCAACACCGTCGCCCAGCTTTGTCAGGCCGGACACGGCAACGCGCTCCTGTGGCGAGAGGCCATCGGTGATTTCGATCATTCCGCTGGTTCCGCGGCCCCCTGTGGTCACCTCCCTCTCGCGAGCGACGCCGTTGTCGATGACGAATACCTTGGTGACACCGGCAAAGGAGATGACCGCTTCCTGTGGCACCATCAAAGCGTGATCATCAGAGCGTGTCACTACCGCTGCATTGGCAAAGAAGCCGGGCTTCAGTCGCAGATCGGCATTGCCGATCTGTGCCTCGAGGGCGACCGAGCGATTCTGTGGATTCGACGCGGGGCTGATACGCGTGACCTGCCCCGGAAAGACAACATCAGGGTAGGCGTCAACTTTCACCTGGACGGCCTGGCCTGGGCGGACTTCGTGTGCAAAACGTTCAGGGATTTCACCGCGCAACTTGAGCGGGTCCTGCGCTACCAGCGTAAAGAGGGGTGTTCCGGGTCTCACATACTCTCCGACCGAGACGAACCGCTTTGCGATGGCGGCTCGGATCGGGGCAGCCACCTGCGAGTGCTCGATGCTGATGAGCAGTGTGTCTCGCTGGGCGCGTGCGACGTCCGCATTCGTCGTCACGCTTTCGTATTCCTGTTTCGAAATGATGCTGGTGCCGATGAGTTGTCTGGATCGGGCCGCATCGGCCTGAGCTTTCGCCAATCGGGCCTCGGCTTCGCGCAGCCGGGCGCGCCACTGTGCGTCGTCAATCCGGGCCAGGGCCTGTCCCGCTTCGACCTGATCTCCGAGGTCGGCGCTCAGAGCTTCGATCTGACCCTCGACCTGACTGGAAATGGTGACTTCCTCATTTCCGAACAGGGTGCCGACGAAATTGACGAGGCGTGAACTGGGCCGGACGGAAACCAGAGCCTCCGTGACGGCCACGCTCGCATTTGCCTCCGCCGGTGCCGCCTCCGCGGCTTTGGCTTCGGTGCTGCGGTTGTCACATCCGCCGATCGGCAACCCCAGAAGAAAAATCCAGATGACCCATCGGACCATTTGCGCGTTCAATGGGAATGTCCTCCTTCAACGATCCGAAGACCACGTCGCAGAGCGCGTCCCTTGCTGGGGGGCGAAACGCCAATGCCCGCGAGAAACATGCCTGTCACCAGCCGCACGACTTCTTCCGACCGGTCGCTGTCTGCTCGATAGAGGCAGACACCGCGAATCATTCCAAATAATGCCTCGACAGCCAGACGTGTGTGAAGACGCGGAATTACGCCCCGTGCCACGGCGCGATTCAGCACGCGTTGGACCATGCGGACGACGCCGTCCCTCTGTGACTGCCAGTCTGCGAGTTTCGAGGCCGGCAGCTTTGCTTCGAGCCGGTGCAACAAGATGAACAGATCTCGTTTGCGCCAGAAATAGCCGACCAGGGTCTGCACCAACGTCTCGATACTGATTTCGAGGGATGCATCCTGCTCCAGCCCTACGGTGACCGCGTCGTGCAGGCCCTGCAACCCGTCGGTAATGGCGGCCAGATAAAGATCTTCCTTGGATGCGAAATAACGGTAGATGGTGCCTTTGCCCATCCCGAGACGTTCGGCGATGTCGTCCGTCAAGACTTCGTGGAAATCACGCTCCGAAAAGATCTCGCAGGCGCATTGCAGGATGGCCTGCCGGGTACTGTCACTTTTTTTTCTGCCACGCATCGTCGATTGGAATTCCGGAACTGACCAGTCCGTTCCAGAATAACGACGCGCCGTTTCCCGCGCAACAAGGGGATTTCTGTTTGTCTTCGTGACGGGCAATGCGACGGGTAGCGGCGTTTGGTGCGCGGTCCTGCATTGCAAGAACCCACACATCGAGTGCGGCTTGTCCCGGTGGCGGGTACCGGCACTGGGTCGAATGCCAGACGGAAGTGCCTATTCTTTCTTGAGAATCTCTCGCGCGATCGTCAGGATCTGGATCTCTGTCGTGCCGCCGCCGAGTTCGACGAGTTTGGCATCGCGTGCCAGACGCTCGACGACATATTCTTCCATATAACCGTTGCCGGCGAGGATATGGATGGCTTCGAAGGCGACGTAGGTCCCGACCTCGGCGCAGTAGAGCTTGCCGGCGCAGATGTCGGCGACCGACTCCCGCAGGGTCCGTCCCGCGAGATAATCGGCATAGACGATCCGGCGCGCATTGCTGAGGGCGACGTACATACGTGCAAGACGCTGTTGCACGAGTTGGAACTCGGCGATGGGCCGGCCGAATTGCCGCCGTTGCATGGCATAGTTGCGAGCAATCTCGAAACAACGCTCGGCAATACCGTAGGCGAGGACGGCAAGGCCCAGGCGTTCCGAGGCCAGACTCGACTTCACGTGGTCGCGTTGGCGAACGCCACCGCCGAGCAACTGATCGCGCGGAACCCTGACCTCGTCGAGAAAGATCTCTCCTGTCGGAGAGCCTCGCATCCCCATTTTTTTCATGGCGGGACCGGTGCTCAGGCCTGGGGTCGACCGTTCGACGATGAATGGCTGAATGCTTCCGTCCAACTCTCCCCCCTGGACCCGGGCATAGATGAGGAAAAGGTCAGCGTAGGGCGCGTTCGTGATGAACGTTTTACTGCCATTCAGCACGAAGGAATCACCGTCATGGCGTGCTGTGGTTTTCATCCCGCCCAGAGCATCACTGCCTGCCTCCGGCTCCGTAAGACCCCAGGCGCCGATTTTTTCCGCCCGCATCACGGGCCGGGCAAAGCGTTCGATCTGCTCTGGTGTTCCCTTGCCGATCACGTTGCCGCCGTAGAGTCCCAGGCTGGCGCCGTAGCTCAATGCGAACGCCGGGCTGACACGCGCCATTTCGACAGTGAAAGTCGTTCGCGCATATCGGGTCGTGTTGGGATCGAAACCGAAGTTGGTGCCCGCCCGTTTCTCGCTGGAACTTTGGGATCCGTCCATTAGGGAGGCCATCATGGCGTCCAGCCCGAGCGCATGATGCATGTCGCGCATCAGTTCGTAGGGCAGCATCTGACCCGATTCCATTGCGGGTACGTGCGGCTCGATCTGTTGCATGAAATAGTTGCGGAAAGTGTCCCGCAACATGCGTTCCGTATCGGTGAGTTCGAGTTCCATCCCGTCACTCCTGTTCTGCGCCGGTTCCGGGCGCGGTTCGGCACTAACGGGGGATCAGGGCTCGGGCAAGTAGGCGAGGTGAGTGCGTGGGGGCGGGCATCATGTGCCCGCCGCACGAGCGTGAAGGGGAGGAAAGGGGGAGGGGCGGTGCGGGCGGGACACCGCCCCTCGGGGGCGTGCTACCCGGCGGCCGCGAGTTTGCGGCGTTGGGCGGCAGAAAGGACCACGCGGTGTTGGCGTCCGACGACGCGGTGCTGGGCGACGAAGGGGAAGATGCGCTCGGGACCATGCCGCTCGCCGCGTAGCTGGAGACGCCGCAGGCGATCTCGCAGGGCCTCCGGATCGAGATCCAGGACGGCGCAGATGTTCTCGAAAGAAAACGGCCACTGGCCATTTCTCTGGGCCGTCCACTTCTCGACATCGCGCACGAGACGCCTGGCCTGCTTGCTCGAGCGACCGGCGTATTTCAATACGGTGAACACCGCATCTTCGAGAACGGCCAACATCAAACGCTTTTCCGGGCTGAAGACGTTGTGATTTCTATCTCCGAAGAATTGTGCGGGAACCACGATGTCCCAGGACATGGCCGTATCGGTGGCTTGGCTTGACATCAACGCTCCTTCTGATTGTCCGGGTCGAAGCGCCGCGCTTTCGACCTTTTGACAAGCTCTGGTGCGAAAAATGCCCGGTTTCTTTCATCCGTCCTTCGGAAATGGCGAAGCGTTCGAACATTTTGCGTCTTTGACTACCCCGTTTGCGGGTTCTACATTGTGATCCACCTCAAAGTCGGAAAGGACTACTTTCGATGCTGACGCAAATTGTCACAGTTCTGTTTGTCGCCGTATTCTCGGTGGCTGCACATGCGGAGGATTTCCAGGGGATTCTGTCACAGCGGATTTATCATGTGGCGTCCGACCGGATTGTTGATGTTCTGGGAGAGAAGGCCCGCGACCAGATGAACCTCTTTTCGATTCCGGTGGAGCGTCTGCAGGAGCTTTCCGAAAAGCCAGATTCCGGAGTAACCCTTCAATCCACCAATCTTGTTATCAAGGCGAACAAAGCAAGGACGAGTGCGCAGGTTCCAGGCCGTACAGATCTGTTTGCACTGGTGGATTTTTCCTCGAAGTTGATGCGCTTCGTGGACCCAAAGAAAAAAGCGTACCAGGTTCTCCCCTTGGGTAGAAGTGCACCTGTGGCGACACCGAGTCCCGGTGCCCCGACTCTCCGTCCGACGGGTAGTAACATCACTATCAGGGGGTTCAAAACTGAGGGGTACGAACTGCAAAAGAAGCCAGATCTTGTTCGCCTCTGGCTCTCGAAAGAGGATTCGAGCCTGATGAAATTGGCGAAAGATATCCATGGCTTGGCCCCGGACAGAAGTAATTCCAAAGATGCGATCATGGACCTCTCCCTGGAGCTTGCTTTCTCCTTAGGGATGCCGATGCGAGTCCAGGCGCTCACATCATCAGGTTACACGCATCAGGAGTTCGTGCTCGAAAAGAAGTCGATCCCTGACTCAGAGGTGACTTTGCCCAATGGAT
>CAZEWD010000045.1:0-14814 GCA_964515725.1 uncultured Binatia bacterium (SeqCode) | reverse complement strand
GAACGCAGCATACCACAAAGGCCAGATGTCCGGCGGATATTCCGGCGGCGGCGCACTGGGACGGGGCTGTCGATAAACGAGGAATGCGTAGCGCAACCAGGGAACGGCGCCGAATACCAGGAGTAACAGCCACGAAAAAGCACCCGTCCAGACCAACCACACGGTGAGCGCATATTGCATCGCGAACATGGCCAGCGTGACGTATCGGGCATTTCGTTCGCCGAGGAGGACAGGCATCGTACGGATCTTTTTCGCGGAATCTGCTTCGAGCTTGTCGATATGCTTGCCGAAGAGAACCGTCGTCGCTGCAAGAGCGACGGGGAGGCTGGCGATGACGACCGGCCACGAAATCTGACCTGTGACGACATAATATCCCCCGCCGACCATGAGGGGACCCCAGACGGCGATCACAGCAACCTCGCCCAGGCCAATGTACTTGAGCGGCCAGGTATAAAAGAGAACAAAAAACGCGCCGAGGCCGAGCAGCACCAGCGTTGCCTCTCCGCGGATGGAGACGAGCACCAACCCTGCCGCAAGCGCGATGAGACCCGTAACGGCAATGTAGAGGATCAGTTCGCCCTGGGTCATCAACCCATGTTCGAGAGGTTGGGGCCCATATTGTGCGCGGAAATAGTTGTCCTTATCAACTCCCTTGAGATGGTCGGTGAGATCGTTCACGAGATTGTTGGTGGCGTGTGCGAAAAGGAGTCCGACTGTCGCCATCGCCCAGAGCAGGAAATCGAAATGACCGTCTCGGATCGCGAAGAGTCCGGAAATCGCCGCCGAAATGAGTGTCATCACCAATACGGCCGAGCGTGTCGCAATCAACCAACGGGAGACGATATCCAGCGTGTTCCATTCTTCCTTGCTGACGCGCGGAATGACGGTAACAGCCTTGGCCCACATCGAAACGTTCATGGGCCCGTCTCTTAGCCAAGCTCAACGACACTGACGAGTCCGCCTCTGGAGCACCACACACGACCGGCCGTTCGCTGGCTGTGTGCTTCTTGCGCTGGCGGGGCCGCTTGAAGCGTACGCGTCAGCGGAAAATATCGATCACGGCATCCCCCAGATCTTTCGAAACCGACAGAAGATGCGCCTTGAGCTTCTTCTTGATACGTTCCTCGATCTGGCGTACGCGCTCGCGGCTGATTCCGTACTGGTCGCCGATTTCCTGGAGTGTCAGCGGCTCCTCGGCCATCAACCGTTGGTCAAAAATGACCTTGTCTTTACCCGCCAGCGCTTCGCCAAACTCGCGAATCTTCTGGCTGATGAGAGTTCTGGTTTCTGCATCGGCAAATATCTGTTCGGTATTGCCATCCTTGCTCACCAGAAAATCGAGCATCGTAGCCGCACCCTCCCCGTCGTCGATCGGAGCATCGACGGAAAGGTCCCGCCCCGAGAGGCGCTGTTCCATCTCGATTACTTCGGATTCTTTGACGTCGAGTCTCTGCGCCAGCAGTTTCGGGCCCGGGTGGATGCCTTCGGCCTCGAGACGATCCTTTTCCTTTTGCAGATTGAAGAACAATTTGCGCTGCGCCTGGGGGGTGCCGAGCTTCACCAGGCGCCAATTGTTCATCAGATACCGAATGACGTAAGCGCGTATCCACCAGACCGCATACGATGGAAAACGGATTCCACGGTACGGATCATAGTTCTTGACTGCCTCCATCAGGCCCATGTTGCCCTCTTGAATGAGGTCCAGGAGGTTCTTGAAGGCGCGCTGGTATTCGCGTGCAATCAAGACGACGAGGCGTAGATTCCCGGTCACGAGCCGGTACGCGGCTTCGACGTCGCCTTCTTCCTTGTACCGGACGGCGAGCCGGTGCTCCTCTTCGCGCGAGAGCAGTGGATAGCGCCGGATCTCCACCAGATACCGTTGCAGCGGATCGAATGGGACGACGGCACGTCCACCTGATTCGATCTCCGGATCGGCGACGGTCGCCGCACCACGGTCGCCATCCAGGATATCGTCAGAATCGACGGCGGCCGCCGCGGAAACAGTTTCCGAGAGATCACTCTCCGGGGAGATCGAAGGATCGTCTTCGATTTCCGGATCTGATCCGATCCCGTTTTCCGCCATAGCGATCTGAATTTATAGGCTTTACTCCAGGTCGACAAGCCACGGGTCAACGGCGTAATTGGCGGTGAAGTTCACGGACCATCGCATCGAGAATTTCGGCAAATTGCCGATGCATGGCCAACATCTCCTCCCGCATGTGCACGACGACTTCCACACCCGGGAGGTTCACGTCGAGTTCGGAAGTCAGCAGTCGGGCGATTCGGAGACGCTCCACGTCTCCCGCAGAAAGAACAGCTTCTCCCTCTGCCGTCAATTTGATCTGGATCAGTCCCTCGCTTTCGAGCAGCGTGACAAAAGAACGCTCCAAAGCGAGGTCGTGCAGGACATCTTCGACGAGAAGGTAGCGGTGTTGTGTCATAGCCGATCCATCACAACCGGAGGGAATCGCGTGGACTCCCTTCATAGAGCCGTTCGAGCTTGGCGAGGGTATCCGCCCCGGTCTCATTCCCAGGGGGCACATGAATCATCAGGCGCAGGTAGAGGTCGCCTTTCTCGGATCCTTTGAGCCGGGGAACTCCACGGGAGCGGATGCGCAGGAGTTTCCCGCTCTGTGAACCGGGCGGCACCTTGACTCGCAAGTCTCCGGTAGGTGTTGGCACGGTAATCGAACCACCGAACATCGCTTCGCCCACGGTTACCGGCACATCGAGGAAGAGGTCGTCACCGCGGCGCTCGAGCAATGGATGCGGCCGCACACGGATCTTGAGGAACAGATCGCCCGCCGGACCACCCTGGTAGCCGGGAGCCCCCTTGCCAGCCATGCGCACCCGTGAACCATTGTCGACGCCTGGCGGGATTCTGACCTGTAAACGTTGATGCCGAATGGTTTCCCCCCTTCCTGCACAGGTCGAACAAGCACGTGATCCGATGCGACCACGGCCTTCACAGCGGGGGCAGGTTCGCACGAATGACATCGGACCGCGCGCCACCTGGACGCGTCCTACACCATGACACTCCGGACACTCCACCGTCGAAGCCGAATCGTGCCCGGACCCGCCACAATCTGCGCATACTTCCGGCCGATCCAAAGAAAGATCGGTTGTGACCCCACGCACCGCGTCAAGAAAATCGATCTCGATTTCCGCTTCCTGGTCCTGCCCGGGCTGGGGGCCGTGTGGCCTGGTCTCGCCAAACAGATCACCGAAAAGGTCTTCGAAACGTTGATATCGCCCAAAACCAGCAGTTCCCGTGAAATCCTCCGCGCCGGAGGATGTGCCACCCCATCTCTGGTGACTGGCACGTGCACTTTGGGGATCGAAGCCTGCTTTCACGGCTTCGGCGCCAAACTCATCGTAAAGTTTGCGCTTTTCCGGATCGCTCAGGACGTCGTGTGCCTGCGCGATTTGCTTGAAAAGTTCTTCCGACTGCTGATTTCCGGGGTTGACATCCGGATGATGTTTCCGGGCCAATCGCCGGTAGGCCTTCTTGATCTCATCGGCCGTGGCATTCCGGGAGATCCCTAAAACTTCGTAATAATCTTTGTCGCCCATCGTCGTCCTGGACGAGGGAGGTGTATCCGAACACCCCTTGCGTCAAGGGCAATCAGCGTTCTTCGACCGCTTCGGGGTACTCCATGGTGACCTTCCCATCGGCGACCTCACGCAACGCGGCGACGATCTCTTTGTTGTCGCTCTCGACCAACGGGCGGGCGCCCTTCAATAACTGCTTTGCGCGGCGTGCAGCGAGCAACACGAGTTCGAATCGATTCGGCACCTGGTCCAGGCAATCTTCAACGGTAATCCGAGCCATGGCTGATCTCCTTCCGGCGTGGATGCTTGTCATAGCGGAAACGAACGCCCATACCAACACTGCCACGGGGAGTTACCGCGAACTGCTCCAGGATGCGCCGATTGACTGACGGTGGAACGGTGAGTAGCGTCTGATCAAGGATGGGCTTCGTCGAATGCATGAAGGACTGGTGCTGGAAAACCGATCAGAGAGAAGCGTTGGAACACGCACTGGCGGTTTCATACACCACCTCTCGACGAAGAGCGGCTCAGCTACGCGAGCACGCCCGGATTGCCCCGCAAAAGCCCGCGGTTGAAAGCTTGCAGTCCATGGCGGCCGATGAAGATCGCCAATGTGAGGAACTGAAAAACGAGATCCTCGTCTTGGGCGGATCAGTCGTCGATCCAGAAACACGTCCGGTTGATTTCGGTGGAATCAACCACTGGCGCCGGCTGGTTGCAGACCTCGAGGCACACCGGAATGCCGCTCTCCGATACAAGACGTTGGCGACGACATTTGCACTGTCTCCAAGTACAGCGGAGTTTTTCGAACGGCTGAGCACCGAGGAGTTCGTACACTCCGAACGGCTACGGGACCTCCTCGCCTGGGCAGATCCGCATGCCGTGGATTGAAGCATGCACGCGATGCCCGCAAGCGGGTTCGATACACGCATGACTGTCGACCAAATCCGCACAGCGCTGGCACAGTACACCCCACAAGAGATCGATGGTTCATCGTTCGCACGTGCCTCCGTGGCGCTCGTCCTGCGTGAAATGGGCCGTGTCGGAGCAGAGTTCCTGGTCATCCACCGAGCGCATCGAAGTGGTGATCCGTGGTCCGGACACATGGCATTGCCTGGCGGTAGACAACATCTGGAAGATGCCGATCTCGCGCAAACGGCAGAACGCGAGACCCGGGAAGAGGTTGGTCTCGATCTTGGGCTGTACGGCCAACCCATGGGTCAGTTGGACGACTTGCAAGCCGTGGGGCGCGGCCGCCTCATGGATATGGTCATCCGGCCCTTTGTCTACGAGTTGAAAACTCCCGTCGATCTTGTGGTCGATCGCAGTGAAGTCCAGAGTGCCTTCTGGATCTCGCTATCTTCACTGCGCCGCGGCGATGTTCATGGCACCTATCGGTACCACCTGCTCGGAGGAACCCACGAATTTCCTGCATTCGTCTATGCGAACTACACAATCTGGGGATTGACTCACCGGATCCTCACAGGGTTTCTGGATCTGCTGGACACCCATGCGCGTTGACTGCCCCAGAGGCCTGCCCTATCGTCGGCGCCCTCTATGCGAATCACCTTCCTTCCACAGCGCAAACAGCTCGATTACCCCGGCCGCCACCGCGTTTCCGAGGTGCTGCGCCACCTGAATCTTCTTCCGGGCACGGTCATGGTCATTCGTGGAGACGAGCTACTCACCGGGCAGGATATGATCGAAGACGACGAGCACGTCGAGATCCGAAACGTCATTTCGGGTGGTTGAAACATGAGGGGCCTACACGACCCAATGAAGTGTAAGCGCTGCCAGGACAAGGCCGTCATCCAGTTGCGCCAGCATAACGCAGCGTTCTGCCATCCTTGTTTCATCGGTTATTTCCGCAGGCAGGTACAAAGAGCCATCGAACAGCAAAAGATGTTCACCCGGGATGACCGCGTTCTGATCGCGGTTTCCGGTGGCAAAGACAGTCTCGCTCTCTGGGAGGTGCTCGCGGAGTTGGGCTATACCGCGGTCGGCCTACACATCGATCTGGGAATCGGAGATTATTCGAGCGAGTCGTCGGAAATCACCGAACGGTTTGCACACGATCGGGGGCTGCGTCTGATCACCGTCCGCCTCGATCGTGAGACAGAGAGCATACCGGCCGTTGCACAGTTCACGAACCGGCCGGCCTGTTCCGCTTGTGGAACGTCAAAACGCTATTATTTCGACCGAACCGCGCGTGAACATGGCTTTTCAGTCCTGGCGACCGGACACAACCTCGATGACGAAGCATCGAGACTGCTGGGCAACATCATGCATTGGCAAGTGGAACATCTCGCCAAACAACATCCGGTGCTGGCGCCCACCCACGACCAATTTGTCCGTAAGGTAAAACCACTCTACCGGATCTCCGAATACGAAACGGCCGTCTACGCATTCTTGCAAAAACTCGATTACATCGTCGATGAGTGTCCCAACAGCAAAGGAGCAACACAGTTGATTTACAAGGAGGCACTCAATCGGATCGAAGCAGGCATGCCTGGCTCCAAATTGAACTTTTTGCAGGAATTTCTCCGGTCCGGTCAGCCCCACTTCCGGCAGGAGGCAGTGTCACCGCCCAACACGTGTGAAATTTGCGGAATGCCCGCATTTGGCGTCACCTGCTCGTACTGCCGCCTCAAGCGGGAGGCGGCCGAAAAACGAACCCGGCACACCGGGACCACGGCAAAGGACCGGCAAACCGATATCCCATGAGCACGCAGAATATGGCTCCATCTTCCACAGCCGGTCGCATCCAACCGAACGAAAGTGTGCTGTTTGTCGACTCCAAGGCCCGGGAATACATCCGTACCTTGAAGCCGGGAGCGCGCATCCACATCCGCAATGGCACGATGCAGGCAGAGCATCTGATCGGCCTGGAAGAGGGTCGCCACGTCTACAACAGCGCACGGGAGCGGTTTCTGATGCTTCGTCCGACCTTTGCGCAACTTGTACCGAACTTGCCTCGGCGTGCCCAGGTCATTTACCCGAAAGACATCGGGCCGATCCTACTTTGGGGTGATTTTTTCCCGGGTGCCCGAGTCGTCGAGATCGGTGTCGGTCCGGGGGCGATGAGCATGGCCATTCTGCGAGCCATTGGCCCCGATGGCCAGCTCACGACCTACGAGATGCGGGAAGATTTCGCCGAGATGGCACGCACCAACGTAGCGCACTTTTACGGTTTCTCGCCAAACTGGAAGATTGTACTCGGCGACGCATTCGAAGGAATCCACGAACGGGAGGTCGATCGCCTCATCGCAGATCTCGCAGAACCGTGGCGACTCCTACCAATCGCCGCGGAAGTGCTGCGCGCCGGGGGCGTATTCTTGGGATGGGTGCCTACGGTCCTACAGGTAAAGCAACTGGTGGATCACCTCCGAGACGGGGGCAAGTTCGGCGCAATGGAGACGTTTGAGATCCTACAGCGTTTCTGGCACGTCGAACACCGTAGCATGCGACCGGAACACCGCATGGTGGCACACACGGGATTTGTCGTGACGGCCCGCCGCCTGGCACGAGCTGAAATTCGTTGACTCGTTCGGAACCATGTAATAGCAGTTCGCTCGTCTGGCACGCTCCATACGGCACCTCTCAAATGACCAAGGATGAAATTCGCAGCAAGATCCGAATGCGCCTGAAGTTCGCCGGGGTGGAGCGCTTTCCTGGATTTGACTCTCAAATCCCGAATTTCGAGGGCGCAGAAAGAGCTGCAATGTTGCTGTGCGAACTGCCGATGTGGAAGCGAGCCCGCGTCGTGAAGATCAACAATGACGCACCGCAACTCGCACTGCGTCGTGCCGCCTTACGTGACGGAAAGATCCTCTACCTTTCCGTGCCTCGGCTGCTGAGTGAGCGCTGTTTCATCGAATTGGACCCGGAACGGCTGGGCAGCCGGATCATCCAGGCAGGCAATGTGCGTGCCGCAATGCGGCTCGGCCGCCCGCATTCTCCCAGTGAAGTCCGGCCAATCGACCTCGTTGTATGTGGTGCGCTCGCCGTTACCCGGCAAGGAGCACGTCTGGGCCATGGCGGGGGCTATAGCGACATTGAATACGCCCTCCTGCGTGGGGAAGGCAAAGTCCGGGAATATACACCGATCCTCACCACCATCCACCCGCTTCAGTTGATCGAGGACCGCCTGCCTATGAGAGGACACGACATCCCGGTCGATTTCGTCGTCATGCCCGAGCAGATCATCACCGCCCCCAGTCTCCACCCGAGGCCGCGCGGCCTGGTCTGGGATATTTTGCGTGAAGACAAGATTCGGGCGATTCCACTGCTGCGCAAGCGAAGTACGGATCCGCGCAACAGCCCGGTTCCTCGCCACATTTGAACACAGCGCTACGCATGGGGGACACAGACGCTTGCGTTCGGAGCAAGGCTTCGGCAAATTGCGCCCACCCGCCAACGGCGTTTTTAAAGAAAGGGAGGGGATTCCAATATGACCAAGCAAACAAACGCGGATCAGGAAAGCGCCATCGGGGCTATTCTGGGCTGGGGTGGATTGGGTCTGTTCGCGCTATGGTTTGCGTGGCAGGTGGGCTCACCTCTGATCATTGGTGAGAAGTGGGCCAACAAGCAGAACGACGCCATTGAAGTCGTCAAAAACATGAAGCCGAACGGCACTGAATCGCTCTATGACATGATTCGCGCTTTTTCACTCAAGGCGAAGGAGAATGACTTCTTCGTCGGCGAGTTTAGCTGGAGCGCCATCCAGCGTGAAGGGCCGGAATACGAAGTCACCCTTCTGTGGACCGAAGGGCAGGCAAAAAAGGTAGCTATCTGGCGTGTCAATCTGGACAACAAGGAGATCCGGCCACAAGGCGAAGCCGCGGGTCTTCCGCAACGTCTGGCAGCGGGACCACCAGCAAAAGGATCCACCCCGAAATAGAGGGAAGACACGACGATCGATTCTTCAGGCTACGCGCCGGCTGCGGCTGAGGGCCCATCGGCGTGCAGCGGCATGGGCGTGTTCTGCAATCAAGGACTCCGAGCACATCTGCACAAAGCTACGTGAGGCGACCGCAACCACTATGAAGTCGTCCACGAGCCCCAGCGGCCAAAGCCGATCATCGACAATATCGCGTTCGGCAACCCCGTAGACACCGGCTAGAAAAACCAGCATTTTTCCCAGAATCGGCGCACGTCGGTCCACAAGCAGCTTTAGATTTACGACCATCCCCAGACCAAGGGATCTCAGGGCTGAACGCAGATCTCGTCCTCGCCAGTGCTCGAGCAAGCGGCGATCGACGGCTGGCAGGCAAATCACCACCAAACCGACCCATATAAGATCGATGGCCCACGATTGCCACCGGATCAGAGCCCCATACAGCGTACGCCCGAACCTCCGATACGAGCGTTGAACGTCTTTGCCGAAGTCACCCAGGGGCGCTCTTTCCATGAGACCTCCGGAAAGAGCCGCAGAGGCAGCCGCAATCGCCTGCCTCTCGAGTGACTGAAGATCGGGACTCTCAAAAGCCGAGGCTGGGATTGCCCAGCCAGCGAGAACCACCCAGATAAGCAGTGCAATCCGCCGCAGGCGTCCCATTTCACCTACGATCGGAGAGAAGCTTTTCAATCTTCTGCTTGACGATATTTGGATCGACGATCGGTTTGGCGACGTAGTCATCACATCCTGCAGCCAGAGCCTTCTGTTCATCTCCGGCCATCGCCTGAGCAGTCAGCGCAATGATGGGAATCGCATGACCCCCATCCAATAGCCGGATCTGCCGCGTCGCTTCCCAACCATCCATGATTGGCATCTTGAGGTCCATGAAGATCAGATCGGGGGGCTGTTGTTGTACAGCCAAAATGGCGTCACGCCCGTTATCTGCTTCGGTGATTTCGAAATCACCAATTCGCCGCAGTCGGTAGACAAGGATGCGGCGGTTGTCGACGTTATCTTCAACGACCAGGATCTTCTTTTTCGACATGGCCTCAGCCTACAATGCTGCCCTCGATTCGACAATTTCAAACCGTCATCTACCGGGGCAAACTCCCGGGACAAAAAAGGGCCGGTGACAGACGTCACCGGCCCTGATCAGGATCCCGGCAGGGATCGGTTATTGATCGAAGATCACGTAATCGGGCTGTGACTTGGAGCCGCGGACATTGACGTTATAGGCGGCAGACTTCTGAGTATCGCTGGTATGGAACTCCTCGAGAATCGCCAGAACGCCATTGCCCTGCGTGGGGGAGCCCGGAGTCAGCACCGGGCGCACCACCGTCTGACCGGCCAGCGTGCCCTGCACCGCCACGTTGAAGACTGACGTCAGCTCCTGTCCCAGACGCCGATCGATATTCGACAGACGCACCTCTCGAAAGCAGCTCACGCTGCTCCCCGCAGAAAAGCGTTGTTCGAATTCATTGTAGACCAGGAACTGCAGTTGTGTCGGCGCCGCTACCGTATCACCGTCGGGAGTCTCACTGCAGGGCACGAAGGTCACATCCGTCCCCACCGTCGCTCCGTCCACCACTGCGCCATCAAAGAAGTGATTCAAAATCAACTGCGCCGGGCAACCGGCATATTCCGCTCCGGCTCCCCCGAGTTGCATCGTCGAGTCGGTCTGCACCGTTCGATCACTCGAAACGGCCTGAATGCCGATCGCGTTGTACGAACGTACATCCACGGCCGCCGGTGCTGCACTCACATTGTAGATCGATGCCGTACCAATCAGGTCATTGGCATTGATCGGGTTGCCAATGTCGCTCCCCGTCGCATCCGGATCGATCTCCACACACTTCAACTCACCGAAGAAGATCCCCGGGGCCAGCGGCGGCACACGCAGATCGAGCGCCTGACAATTGCAGTTGTTCGATGCACTCGGATCACAGGGCTGGCCCGACAGCGGACCACCCACGCAAACCCCACCCAATTGTACCCCGGCACTCACCGTCCAACCCACCGGCTGGTTCGGCGTCAGCGGCACATCGAAGTCGATGCCCGCGCAACTGCTCAGCGTGCAAAGACCGCCGTTGGTACAGTCCGCACTCGTACGGCATGCACCGTCCGGATCGATCACACTTGCTCCGTTGTTGCAGCGCGTTGTTCCATCGACATAGAAACAGTGCGCCAACACCCGGTTCTCGCTCGTGTTCGTAATCTGCACCACGGTGTCGCTCGCTACCCCATTGCTGAATGCTCCACTGGGGTCCGACACGATCTTCGGAAATACGATGTAGCCTGCCGGCCGATCCGTTGTCACCGTCTGTGCGGCCAGCGGTCCTGCCAGCAACAGCGCCGCTGCTGCGACACCCATTCGCCAGCTCCGTCCGTTCCGCTCCGTCCTCATGATTTCTTCCCTCTTGGTGCCTCGGCTTATCCGTCTCATCGCTGCACCTCTCGCCTTCACGGCAGCCGAATCGCGGCGTTGGCAGTCTCGGCCATCTGGAACAGATTCACCGCGGCTGAACCCGTCGTCCCCATACTATCCACATGGAGTGACTCAGCCACACCCACCACCGGACTGGTCGCAGTCAACTGAGCGTTCGCAAACAACGTCTGGATAGACCCTCCCGGCTGTACGGCCGAACGGCCTATCGCCAATGACCTGAGGTCCAGATTCGTCCAGCACGCGTACGGAAAGCTGCCACTGTAGCGTGTCTCGAACTCATCCCACACCAGCACTCCCATCGTGCCACCGCCTCGTAGCCCATTGCGAAAGTCCAGGTCACACGGCAACAGCGTCAGGCCGGTCTCCACACTCGACACACCACTCATTCCATACGCGTCGATCACCGGGTCCGGCGCTCCACCGGGAATGAAGTTGAGCCGGTACTGCGATGCACAGCGCCCGTACTCGGCATTGTTGAGCGACAGCACGTTGTCTGTCCCCACATCCGGAATCGCTGGAATCGCCGTGGCGTTGTACTTACTCACATCGCCGCCCGCTGACACCAACGTTGCCTCACCCTTGAGACGATTCTGACCGTAGGGGGCCTGTGAACCGTCCGGCATCACTTCCGCACAGACCAATGCCCCGGTGAAACCCTCCGGCAACGGCGGAATCAATCCCGGATCAAATCCGGCTCCAGACGACCCGGGGGCATCCCCAGGAAGCACCTGGCGTCCCGCCGAGGCGCTCCATTGCGTCGGCTGTTGCCGCGTCAGCAACAGCTCGAAATCCGTCAAACTGCAGAGCGGCGCACCCGTTCGGGTCGCCTCCCCGTTCACATACTGGCAATACACCGAATTGACGTTGTTGCCCGTATTGGTGATCTGAATAATCGTATCCCGGGTCCCGTCCCGAACCACCTTCGGGAACATCAAAATCGACCCCGGACGGTCTGTGCTCGTATACGACGTCTGCGCTTGTGCGCCCACCGCTACAAGCAGACAGCCGACGCCGACTGCCATCAGCCAGCCGCTGTGTCTCGCCCTCATGTCCGTCCTCCTTGCGCTCGACACCGGTCGTTCATCCCTATCCGATTCCGCTTACGGAACCACGATCAGGTCTACACCCGACGGATTCCCCTGCTGGTGCAGGTTGTAGGCCGCACTGGCAGTCCCCGACGGTGTATTGCTCACAACCGCTCGCGCCACACCCAGCAATCCACCATTGGTCACTTCACCGTTGATCGTGTTGCCACCCACACCGCGAATCCGCGTCTGCCCGGCAATCGTTCCAGCCACGCCAGCACTGAAAATCGAGCGTGCTGGATTGCGGGTGTCGATCGTCGAAATCGCACCGTCAAACAGACCGTCTACCGTACGACTGGTCGAAAACCGCTGCTCGAACTCGTTGAACACCAAAAACTGCGCCGTCGCCCGACCCGGCACCTGCGTGTTGAAGTCGTTCGAACACGGCACCAGAGTCAACTCCGTGCCATAGGTCTGTGCCGGGCTGACGGCAATGGGGTCCGTTGCGCCGTCAAAAATGTGGCTCAAAATCAGCGTCGACGGGCAGGCTGCATACTCCTGGCCGGCTCCCAGTCCAAACACATTGTCGTCCGCGGGGACGCCATTGGCGCTCAATCCTACCGCGTTGTATTTCGCCACATCCACCGGGCTGCCAAGGCTGACGATGGCTGCTTCGCCCATCAGCTTGTCACGCGTCGAACTCTGGTCCGGGCTCGTCGGATTGTCTCCCGTGTACTGGATACACGTCAACGACCCGATAAACGGATCCTCCGGCACCGGTGGAATACCGCTGCCCAGGTTGCTCTGCCCCACGTTACAGCCGATCGAGCCACAACGCGGATCATTGGCGCCGTAGCACTCCAGGTAGCTCAATGGCGCGTTACAGCGGAAAGGTCCTTCCAGCGGAAACTCACCGCGCGACAGACCCTGCCCCGCATAGAACCCCAACGGCTGGTCCTGTGTCAGATAAATCTGAAAGTCGATCTCGTTCCAACCAGGCACACAGGCGCCCAGTGCACCACCGTCACAATCCGTTGCCGTCCGGCAGGCTTGCGTCGGCGCTTCAGCACAGTGGCTGGTCGCATTCACCCAAAAACAGTATGCCTGCTTGAGTCCGGTCGTATTCGTATTCGAAATGGTGATCTGGGTGTCGACCGCAGGTCCTCCCGTGAATACACCCGAACTGTCCACCACCACTTTCGGCCATACCAGGATCGAGGCCGGCCGGTCCGTCGTGCTCAACGCACTCGCCCCGCTTGCCACTCCCACCATCGCCGTCGCCATCACCGCCAGCATCGCGGCCACTCGCTTCGTTCGCATGGTCATGCTCCTTTCACTGCACATCGTAGCCGTCCTACTACAGCGCTGGCGCCGTGATGATATCGCCAAAACCCGTGCGCTGTCCTTCCATGTGCACATTGAATGCCGCGCTACCCGTAATACCCACATCGAGAGTGTAGAACTCCTCCGCTACACCCAGCACCCCGGGCGCCGGCAGACACCCAAGCAACACTCCTCCCGAACTGGTCAGAATATTGTTCAGATTCCCACAGTCGGCATCCGTGGTGCACCGCTGACCCCGGTTGTCTCCCGTCATGCACAGATTGTCTGCACTCGGCGTCACACGGATCTTCCAAAACCGGCCCGACGCTCCCGTAAAAGCCGCACCGGGTATGCCCTGAATCGTATTGTTGTAATAACAACTGAACGTCAGCGCGGCACTCAACGACTGCTCGAACTCGTTGTGCCCCACCAGGCTCACTCGCGTCACCGCAGGCGAACGCTCCTCGATCAGCTCCGTACACGGCACCAGGGTCAACTCCGTGCTCAGCTCCGCACCCGAATAATCATCAACCGCTCCCTGTCCCGCCGTCGTGAACACCAGATTGCGCGGACACGCATTGTACTCACCCGACGCCGCTCCGTTCACATAGTTCAAGCGCAGGTCGTTGTCCGTATTCAAACCCCCGCTCAGGGCTCCGTTCGCCGTCACCGTCAGCGCACTGTACTCGCTGATCTGTCCCGTCGACGGGCCATCTACCGTCTCGATCGTTGCCGTCCCCTTCAGCGCGTTCCCCGCAATCGGAGATCCGTCCTGCGCCGTCTGGTAACACTTCAACTCCCCGATGAAAGCCGTCCCCACTCCGGGAACGTACGGTGCGTTGTTCGCCGCCACTTCCAATCCAGGACAAATCTGCTGCCCGTTCACCATCTGGCACGTACACGGCTCGCCCAATCGGCACGCTCCAGGCTGCAATGACGACCACCGGCCCGTCGACGCCCGCCATACCGTCGGCTGCTGCGCCGTCAAAATCACATCAAAATCGTTGTACGTGCACTCCTGCACGCATGTCTCCCCCGTCGGACAGTCGCTGTCCTGCACGCACGACTGATCCGTCGACCGATTGCACGCTCCTGCACCGTTCACGTAAAAACAATGCACATACGCCAATCCGTTCGTCCGGTTGCTCATCTGGATCAACGTGTCGCGCGACCCGTCCGACACCACCTTCGGGTAGATGATGATCGAGCCTGCATCATCGCTCGTTACGTCCGCCCGCGCCGCTCCTCCTGACAGTGCTCCCGCCAGCAGCACGCCCAGGCTCACCAGCCACGGACTCCGCTTCACCAATCGCATCGCACGCCTCCTTCTCTCTCTCTTCCGCAAAGGAAATTCCCTTTCAAATTTGCCCTGTATCTTTGCACCGCTCGAAGCTTTCCGCGGATCCACCATGAATCCGCAATTGCCATTGAGCGCATTCAAATCCTACAGTAGCGCTGTCATGTACCGCAAAATCTCGCTTGGGTCAAATGGCAGAGCCATCAATTCTGCCGAGTTCCGGGGCAAACTCCCGGGACAAAAAAGGGCCGGTGACAGACGTCACCGGCCCTGA